>NZ_AQOI01000073.1:0-972 GCF_000364665.1 Xanthomonas sp. SHU 199 | reverse complement strand
CCGATCTTTGCGATGCCGCCGCGGCCGACCGCGACCACGTCCAGGCCGGAGGCGGCGATCTGTTGCGGCGTCAGCCGCACCACGTCGCCGGCATCGGCATCGGCACCGGCCGTGGTCTTGGGCGCGGGATCGGGCGCTGAGTCATGGCGCGCGGCGTCGGCCGCCGGGGCGGCCTGCCTGTCGCCGGCGCAGGCGCCCGGCAGGAGTGCCAGCAGCAGGCTGGCGGCAAGGGAGATCGGACGGGACAGGTTCATTGGGCCTCCATGAACGGCGCACGCCCTTCCAGGCGGGCCAGTTCGATTTCCGCCGCGACGCGCGCCAGGCGCGCGTCCACGGCGATGCCGCGCGCGGCGATGAGCGCAGCGCGGGTGCTGCGCAGTTCCAGTTGCGTGATGCGACCGGCGTCGACGCCGATGCGGGCCAGGCGGTAGGCATCCTGCGCCGCCGCCACACCGTCGTCGGCGGCGCGTGTACGGCTGCCGGCGGCCTTCAGCGTGGCCAGCGCGGACACGCGGTCGGCGGCGCTGGTGCGACGTTGTCGCTCCAGGCGTGCCTCGGCCGCGCGCCGTTCGGCGCTGGCGGCACGGATGCCGCCGCGGTTGCGATCGAACAGCGGCAGGCTGAGGCTGACGCCGAGCGTGTAGGCGTGGGCGCGGTCTTCGCGGAACCGCGTCTGCGCGGCGGTCAGGCTCAGCTCGGGCAGGGCACGCTTGCGCTCCACCTCGACCTGGCGATCAGCAGCTTCGGCTTCCGCAGCGGCGATGCGCACTGGCAGCGCTGCCGCCTCGGTCGCGCGCGGCGACGGCGGCGTGCGGTCGAGCAGGCTGCCATCAAGGGACTGCACCGGCGTCTCCAGCAGGGCGATCGCCGCCAGGCGCGCCAGCGCCGCGTCGCGGAACGCCTGCGCTTCGTCCAGCGCCGCGGTGGCATCGGCCACTTCGCTGCGCGCCTGCACCGCGCGCAGTCGCGGCT
>NZ_AQOI01000072.1:0-508 GCF_000364665.1 Xanthomonas sp. SHU 199 | reverse complement strand
GGTTTCAACCCACGCACCCGTGAGGGTGCGACTACATTGAAAGATAAACGTTGGGCTGTTTATAAAGTTTCAACCCACGCACCCGTGAGGGTGCGACGGCTTCGAGTTCGAGCTCGGGATGTCGAGCATGATGTTTCAACCCACGCACCCGTGAGGGTGCGACGACACCGCCATCGCGCATCTTGATGCGGACTTCTGGTTTCAACCCACGCACCCGTGAGGGTGCGACGCCTTCAGGCGTTACCAGCATCCCGGCTTCAAACGTTTCAACCCACGCACCCGTGAGGGTGCGACTGACATGGTTGCACCTGTCCGGCTTAGCTTGAGAGTTTCAACCCACGCACCCGTGAGGGTGCGACTCGACGGCTCGATGGACCGGCTGATCGCCTACTCGTTTCAACCCACGCACCCGTGAGGGTGCGACAGGGCATGCGGAATAGGTGTCGTCGCCTACCGGGTTGTTTCAACCCACGCACCCGTGAGGGTGCGACACAGCGCCGCGGTGGCG
>NZ_AQOI01000071.1:0-825 GCF_000364665.1 Xanthomonas sp. SHU 199 | reverse complement strand
TGTAGTCGCACCCTCACGGGTGCGTGGGTTGAAACCAGAATGGAGCGTATTTATTACCGCACACGCTCGGTCGCACCCTCACGGGTGCGTGGGTTGAAACGTGTTGACCGGCCAGTTCGTTCCCGCGACCAGCGGGTCGCACCCTCACGGGTGCGTGGGTTGAAACCTTGACGTCGACGAACTGGGCGCTGCCGTCACACAGGTCGCACCCTCACGGGTGCGTGGGTTGAAACTCATGCTGCCCCGATAGCGTCTGGTGTGCCTGCCGGTCGCACCCTCACGGGTGCGTGGGTTGAAACGCGCTTGTGAGCCACCCACCACAAAATCGCCAGCGCGTCGCACCCTCACGGGTGCGTGGGTTGAAACTGATTCCGGGACCGAGATTGAGATTAGTATTATGTCGCACCCTCACGGGTGCGTGGGTTGAAACAATATCAATGAAGACGAGGGCGCAATTCTCGGTAGTCGCACCCTCACGGGTGCGTGGGTTGAAACGACCAAAACGGGCGACCTTTTTTCACTTGGTATGGTCGCACCCTCACGGGTGCGTGGGTTGAAACGCTTTACGGGAAATTCGCATCCCGCCGTTTGCGCAGGTCGCACCCTCACGGGTGCGTGGGTTGAAACCCGTACACGGCCGGCACGGTTTCGCTGCAAGCGAGTCGCACCCTCACGGGTGCGTGGGTTGAAACGATGGAACACCTGCGCCGCACCGTGGCGTTGCACCGTCGCACCCTCACGGGTGCGTGGGTTGAAACGGCTGTCCCGCGTTGATGTTGGCCGAATCGTTGTAGTCGCACCCTCACGGGTGCGTGGGTTGAAACC
>NZ_AQOI01000070.1:0-7950 GCF_000364665.1 Xanthomonas sp. SHU 199 | reverse complement strand
CGGGCGGCGGCACGGCGCGAGCGCCGCCGCGCCTGGGGACCGGCGCTGCTGCTGCGGCCGCTGCTGCCGGATTGGCGCTGGCGCGCGGCCTTGATCGGCATGCTGGTGCTGGTCCTGCCGTGGACCAGCGCACACTGGCTGGGCGAGACGCGCAGCTTCCTCGTCTGGTGGCGCCAGGTCGGCCTGCACGGCGATGGCGGTCTGCTGCTGCAAAGCCTGCTGCCCTCGTTGCTGGCGTACGGTCTGCTGGTCGTCGCCGGTGCGCAGTTGCTGGCCTGGCACCACAGCCACGCCGAGCGGCGCGCACTGCAGGCGTTCGTACGCCTGCCGCTGGCGCTGGTGCAAGTGGCCGATGCTGGCTCGCGCGATGCAGGGACGACCTATCCGGTGACCCGTGCGCCCTGGCCGCAGCGCGCCCTGCACGGGCGCTGGTCCATTCCCGCCACGCAGGGCGACCTGTCCGCTGCGCGGCTGCTGGCCTTGCACGACGGCAGCGAGGACCCGCGCCTGCAGGCGCTGATCGTGCTGCCCGATGCCCGCCATGCAGCGGCCCTGATCCTCCTCGACGCCAATCTGGCCGCCGACGCTCCGCCGTCGCTGCAATCGCTGGCGCTGGCACTGGCCGAAGACGCCGCCGTCGATGTCGCACCGATCGCCGCGCTGCACGACCACGTGCAGGCCTGGGAGGTCGCGCGCGGCCAGCAACGCGCGCTGCTGCAGCGGCTGCAGAGCCTGGATGCGGTGCAACGGCACTGGGCCGACGTCGCGCTGCCCGACGCCACGCTCGACCAGATCCTGAAGCTGGTGGACCTGTTCGTGTCCGGGCGCCAGCCGGCGCCGAAGGGCATGCTCCTGCACGGGCCGCCGGGCACCGGCAAGACCCTGATCGCGCGCAAGCTCGCGCGCAACGCCGGCTGCCATTTCGAGGCGCTGGGCGTGGCCGACCTGAAGGCTGCGCACGTCGGCCACACCGGCCCCAAGGTGCAGGCGATCTGGCAGCGCTGCCGCGCGCACGCGCCGGCGATCCTGTTCATCGACGAATGCGAGAGCGTGTTCGCGCGCCGCGGCGGCGCCGACAGCGACAGCTTCGGTGCGGAACTGGTGCAGACCTTTCTCGCCGAATGGGACGGCTTCCATGCCGCGCACGGCCAGGTGCTGGTGATCGGCGCGACCAACCACCCGGCGCTGCTGGACGACGCGATCCTGTCGCGCTTCACCGCAAGCATCGCCATCGGCCTGCCCGACGCCGCGGCGCGCGCACGCATCCTCGGCGCCGAGCTGCAGCGGGCCGGTTTTGCGCTGGAGCCGGACGCGCAGGTGATCGCCGACAGCACCGGCCTCTCCGGCCGCGACCTGCACACGCTGGTCGCCCGGGTCGCAGCCGAGTGCGTGGACGGCACGCTGGACAACGCCACCCTGCTCGCGCACCTGCGCGCGCTGCGCGGCAAAGGCTCCACTGCCGTCGCCACGCTCGGCTGGGACGACATCGTGCTGCCGGCCGCCACCGTCGAGGAGTTCGTCGGCCTGGGCAAGGAATTGCGCAATGCCGAGACCCTGGCCTCGCTCGGCGTGCCGGTGCCGCGCGGCATCTTGATGATCGGCCCGCCGGGCACCGGCAAGACCCAGGTCGCACGCATCCTCGCCAGCCAGTCCGGGCTGGCCTTCATCGCCCTGAGCAGCGCCGACCTCAAGGCCGGCTACCTCGGTCAGTCCGGCCAGCGCGTGCAGGCGGCGTTCGAGCGCGCGCGGGCGCAGGCGCCGTGCATCGTGTTCGTCGACGAATTGGACATCGTCGCGCCGGCGCGCGGTGCCGACGGCGACGACGCCTTCACCCGCGAGATCGTCGGCCAGCTGCTGCAGGAACTGGACGGCGTCGCCAGCCACGCGGGCCAGGTGTTCCTGCTGGCCGCCAGCAACCATGCCGCCGCGATCGACCCGGCATTGCTGTCGCGGCTGGATCGACAGATCGTCATCGCCCTGCCCGACCACGCGGCGCGCGTCGCCATCGTCGCGCGCCTGCTGCGCGGCAAACCGCTGGACCTCGACGCCGACGCCGCGGCGGCCTGGATCGCCGAGCGCAGCGACGGCCAATCCGGCCGCGACCTGCACAACTGGATCAGCCGCGCCATGCGTCGCGCCGTTCGCCGCACCTTGCAGCACAGCGACGATGCGTCCGGCACGCGACTGCAGTGGGACGATCTGGTCGAGACGGCGAACGCGACGATGTAAACATCTCGCGGGAAGAGGCAAGCACGGGGTGCGGAACCAGGAGTGCCGGCTGGAGTCCCTGTGGGAGGGGCTTCAGCCCCGACGCCAGGATCCACACAGAACCCAGTTGCCACGGCGCACATTTCAACAACAGCGCAAGACCCAGTACAGAAGCGCTGACGTCCACACAACGCCCACGCTGGCATCATGCGGGCGACCCCACGGGACCGAAGCACGTGACTCACCCCCCCTCATCCCCGCCGCCACGCGCCGAAGCCATCGTCGTGATGGGCGTGTCCGGCAGCGGCAAGACCAGTGTCGCCCAGGCACTGGCGGCCCACTACGGACTCACCTTCCTCGACGCCGACGACTTCCACAGCGCCGCAGCCAAGGCGCAGATGGCGCACGGCATCCCGCTCAGCGACGCGCAGCGCGCGCCATGGGTCGCGGCGCTGGCGCAGCGCCTGCGCGCATCGGTCGATGCCAGGCAGAGCGTCGTGCTGGCCTTCTCCGGCCTGCGCAAGGCGCACCGGCAGCAGCTACGGGACACCGGCGTGCCGATGCGCTTCGTGTTCCTGCACGCGGCCGCGCATGTCATCGCCGAGCGCCTGGCCGCGCGCCACGGCCACTTCATGCCACCGGCCCTGCTGCAAAGCCAGCTCGACACGCTGGAACTGCCGCTGGACGAGGCAGACGTGATCTCGGTGGACGTGGACGCGCCGTTCGCCACGGTTGTGGGCGATGCCATCGCGCAACTGGATGCGAGCGCCGCGATCGCCTAGCGTGTGCCTTGTCGGCATACCCTCAGCCATGCGTCCGTTTGTGGCGGTGGTGACGCAGTTTGCCCACCGTAGGAACGGCGTCAGCCGCGACGAACGAAGCGAAGGTCCCTGAGGAAATGCGTTCGTCTCCGAGCCAAAGCGCCTTCCGTCACCACCGCATTGCGGCCTTTCACTCGTGACGGCGGACAAGGCACCGACCTTCTTGCAGTGTGTAGTGCGACGATGCCTACAAGCGCCACGCTACCCACGCCGCCTCACCCGCCCCACCACGAAGCGCGACACGTTCGGCTCGTCGGGCACATGCCAGCGCCACGGCGCGTCCATCGCCTTGCTGATGCCGATCCGTGTGGTGACGACTGGCGCGGCAGGCGGGGGCGTCCCGTCCTGCCCCAGCCACAAGCGTGACCGCCGCGTCGTCAGGTCCAGCCCGTTGTCCGCACCCGTAACACCCAGCGCCTTGGCCAGGCGCCCAGGCCCACGGGTGAGATCGGCGGCGCGCACGGCACCGCGTGCCGACTGCATCGCCTCGATCCCGGCCACAGGCGCCAAGGCGCGGATCAGCACCGCATGCCCCGGCGCACCACCGCATACCGCATTGAGCGCCCAATGCATGCCGTAGATGAAGTACACGTATAGATGTCCGGGCGGGCCGAACATCACCCGCGTGCGCGGCGTCATGCCGCGGAACGAATGCGCCGCCGGATCCTCTACACCGCAGTAGGCCTCCACCTCGACGATGCGACCGCAACGACCGTCGGCAGCGATGAGCAGCTTGTTCAACAGCTCCGGCGCCACCACGCGGGCATCGCGCGCATAGAACGCACGCGGCAAGGGCTTGGCGACAAGCAACTCCATGCGATCAGTCTAAGCCCTGCAGCGAGGTCGCGTCGTGAGTCACCACCGGTGCATCCGCATCTCCACGGTCTCAATCGAACACGTCATCTCGCCAACCGCAGCGCATGCTGTCGCTTGTGGGAGGGACTTCAGTCCCGACGCATGGAGTCTCCAGGACCAGGATCATTGTCCTGGTCCCCCGATCGCGGCAGCGCATCGCGGTGAGCGGTGGCGGTCCTGTATCGAGGCATCAGCGCGGGTACAGAGCATGTTCATCGCTGTGATGGCGACCAAGCCATGCCGCAGCCGCATCAGGGCACAGGGCACATCACATGCCCTGCCCTTTTCTGCTCGAAGCAGCACCAAACGACGCCCGCATCCCCTACCTGTCCCACTCACTCCTGCGGAACGTTCAACTCTTTCAGCAATTGCGGCGCCGGATACACCTTGGCCATCAACCAGCGGAGATAGCGCATGTCCACATGGATCGCGCGCTTGTAGCGCGGGTCGTACCACCAACTCGCGCTGACCGCCTCCCAGTTGCTGTCGAAGTTCAACCCGATCAGCTCGCCGCGCGCATTGAGCACCGGCGAGCCGGAGTTGCCGCCGGTGGTGTCCAGGTTGGTCAGGAAGTTCACCGGCTGCGTCTTCGACTGCAGATCGACCGTGCTACCGAAGTCGCCCCTGGCGATCGCCGCCAGCAGCGGCTTGGGCGCATCGAACGGCTCCCTGCCGGTGTTCTTCTCGACGATGCCGGCCACCGTGGTCAGCGGCGCGAAGCTGACCGCATCGCGCGGCGCCAGCGGCTCGACGCGGCCATAGCTGATCCGCAGCGTGCTGTTGGCATCCGGATACACCGCTCGGCCCTGCTGCTTGCGCCAGGCGAACAGCGCACGCATGTAGGCCGGGCGCAGCCGCAACTGCTCGCCCTCGCGCGCCTTACGCTCGTCGTCCAGCCGCAGCTGCGCCGGCACCAGCGCGGCGGCCAGCGTCAGCAACGGATCAGCCGCAGGCGCCTTACCCTCGCGCGCCGCGGCAAAGCGCGACAGGCGCTCGGCCTCGGTGCCCAGCGCCGTGCCGGCGTAGGCCTTGTCCAGCGCCGCCTGCAATTGCGCCGCGGTCCGCCCGAACGCCGCATCGAACTCCGGCACCCGCTGCGCATCCGGCAACTGCTGATAGCGTGTCAGCAGCGTGGTCAGCAGCGCCTTCTCGACGGCCGGCGAATAGCGCCGTTGCACCTGTTTGAGCATGCCCTCGATCAGCGCCAGGTCGCGCTGCTGATAGCCGCTCTCGCGCCGATCGTCGGGCTTGGCGGCCTCCAGCCGCAGCCGCTCCAGGGTCAATGCCGAGCGCAGCGCCTGGGTTTGCGTGGCGATCAAGCCCAACAGCAGATCGCGCTCGCGCAACGCCGACGCCTGGCCAAGTATCTTCTGCAATGCCGCGATATCGCGCGCATCGCTACCGTGGGTCGACGCAAGCATGCCGCGCTCGTCCTCCGCACGCAGCCGCACCGCATCGCTGCGCTGCAGCCCTTCCAGTTCGCCGGCCGCCCGCTTGCGGTTGTTCTTCAGCGATTGCAGCTGCGACGCGTAACGCGTGCGCGCCTCCGCATCGGCCTTGCCCGCCGCCTCGATCACCTCAATCAACTGGTCCAGCACCGCGACCCGCTGCGGCAGCGTCGCCTCCACCTGCTCGGCAAACTCCGCCGCCGTGCGATGCCGGTAGGTGATGCCGGGGTAACCAGCCAGCATCGCGAAATCCCCGGCCTTCGGCCCATCGGTGGCGATCTGCAGATGCGCCGGTGGCTGATAGGGCACATTATCGACGCTATAGTCCGCCGGCTTGCCGTCCTTGCCCACGTAGGCGCGCAGCAAGGTGAAATCGCCGCTGTGCCGCGGCCACATGAAGTTGTCGATCTCGTCGCCGTAGTTGCCGATCGCCCGCGGCGGCGCGTAGACCAGGCGCACGTCGCGCAGTTCCAGCTGGCGGATCCGGTAGAAATCGGCGCCGTAATACATGTTGGCCACGCTGCAGCGCACCCCGGCCTCGCGCTCGCAGTCGGCGACGATGCGCTTGCTCGCCGCATCCACCGCATCGTAGTAGGCGCGCCCGGTCTTGCCCTTGGCCGGCCCCAGCACCTGATCGGTGACCTTGTCGAAGCCCACCGTCACCAGCACCCGGAAATCCGGATTGGCCGCGCGCTCGTCGGCGCGATCCCGCGCGATGAACCCGTTCTCGATCAGGTTCTCGTTGGCCGAGGTGTTGTACTGGATCACCCCGTAGGCGACATGGTGATTGGTCAACAACAACCCGTCCCCGGACACGAACGCCCCGGTCCCGCCCCCGACCTTCACCACCGCGCTCAACGGCGGCTGCGTCACCTCGGCCAGCGTCTGCGGATCGCCCTGGAAGCCTGCCTCATGCCGCTGCTTGGCCAGTTCCGGCATCTGCGATGGCATCCACATGCCCTCGTCGGCATGGGCGGTGGCGGTAAGGGCGAGGCTTAGGGTGAGAGAGGCGGCAAGGGAATTGGGCAAGGGCATGCTGAAGTCGAGACAAAGAACGTAGCCACGACCTTAGCCGGCCGATGCGATCGCGGCAACCAAGACGCCAATTCATCCATCAATGGAGGTGATCTTTAACAAAAAATATCCAGAATGCTCCCGAAAAAAGCGAGCGCACGGTCATTTCACTTCCTACGACCCTATATACAGATGCCTGCTATTGAATAATTAAACCCAACTTCGCCACCCCTTAATCTGCCAACAAAAATGAGTTTATTTAACCATCAATTAAATGGAGAGAAATCTGTTTTGATGCGATTAGAACGGAAGCACCATAAATCGGCTGAATCTCCCAAAACTGAAGAACTCCATTTTGAATCTCCTTAGATTTTTCATCAACATGAGGAAATCTACCCTTCACATAGTTTTCTTCGCCCACCATCATCAACTGCAATTTAGACAATGCATTGGCGTTATCCATTTTTGAATGGTCAAGTAAAATTTCGATAATATTGTTTAACCTAAATCCTTCTATTAGCACATCATAGACGCCAGTTGCCGATATAAGATAACGCAATTTGCCGTTGTTTTTAGTTATTTCAATTTCTATTTTTTTTGTTTCGTTACTTGCATTGATTTTTACTATTTTTGATTCAATTAATTCGTCGAAATATTTCATATTTAGTTGTCTCGGATTAAATTTATCGTTGCGTTATTCCACTGGTGGAGGAGGTAAATCTGGAATTTCACGCCCTGGATGCTCTCTTTCACCATTTTCCCACTCATGAACATGTGGATAAGGTGCTCCCTGATGAGGGTTATCAATATCTACCTTAGGTCTACCGTCAGGCCCATACAACCGCGATCTCCGCCGACCATCTATCCATTCACCTGGTGGGCCAACTGAAGGAACGTCCGACATTTTTGACCAGTAACCAGGTATTTCTCCGCAAGCCGCGGCTCCACAAGGGTCAGGAGACATGAAAAATAGAAAAGGCCCCATCACTCCCGCACCAACGGTACTTGATAACCAAGGAAATATTTCTATTGCCTCTGGAATCACAGCTACAGCTCTCACTGGAGCAAATGTGAGTATTGCGGAGTATGAAGCTTGGGAAGACAAGTCTCGCTTAGCAACCACTGTAATCGGATCAAGGTTCTTTACAGGCTCTGGCTCTTGCTCTGCTGCATTACGGCCATCCACATCGATAAACTTATAAGGATTTCCGTTGGCATATCTGTAGCGATTAAAGTTTTCGACAGGGCTTCTAATCGCCAGCACAGGATCTACAGACAAAAAAGATCCAACTTGTGCATCAAAGTACCGTTGCTGCATGTACGTCAGGCCAGTTGCAGCGTCCATTACGTGCCCAGTATAACCAGGACTATTCGTAATGGGGCGATTTAAAAGATATCCATATGGTTCATACTCACTACGCTCAACGGTGTTGCGATGCTCATCCGTAATGAGCACAACAGAACCTAACCCATCTGTATGGATATAGCGGACCGTCTGCGCGGAGGCACCGAACGCGACAAGCAACGAAAGGGCGACTGCAGCCATCAGGTGCAGGACCGCATGAATCCCCTGGAAATTTGACATCACTCGTCCTTGCGAGTTG
>NZ_AQOI01000069.1:0-2505 GCF_000364665.1 Xanthomonas sp. SHU 199 | reverse complement strand
GCCGCCGACCGCCGCCACCGCGGCGCCGGCCGCCGCCGTGGCTGCCAACGCGCCGGCGGGCAATGCCGCGGCCGCGCACGAAGCGGAAAGCTCGATCCGCGTCAGCGTCGACAAGGTCGACGCGCTGATCAACCTGGTCGGCGAACTGGTCATCACCCAGGCCATGCTCAAGCAGGTCTCCACCGGCCTGGACCAGGCCGTGGCCGAGCGCCTGTTCGCCGGCCTGGACCTGCTCGAACGCAACACCCGCGACCTGCAGGAAGCGGTGATCGGCGTGCGCATGCTGCCGGTGGACGCGGTGTTCCGCCGCTTCCCGCGCCTGGTCCGCGACCTCTCCACCCGCCTCGGCAAGCAGGTGCGCCTGCGCACGATCGGCGAGGGCACCGAGCTGGACAAGGGCCTGATCGAGAAGATCGCCGATCCGCTGGTGCACCTGGTGCGCAACTCGATCGACCACGGCCTGGAACTGCCGGAGGCGCGCCGCGCCGCCGGCAAGGACGAGACCGGCACCATCACCCTGGCGGCCTCGCACCAGGGCGGCCACATCGTCATCGAAGTCAGCGACGACGGCGCCGGCCTCAACCGCAACCGCATCCTGGCCAAGGCCGCCGAACGCGGCATCGCGGTGCCGGACAACCCGAGCGATGCGCAGGTCTGGGACCTGATCTTCGCCCCGGGCTTCTCCACCGCCGACGCGGTCACCGATCTGTCCGGCCGTGGCGTCGGCATGGACGTGGTCCGCCGCAACATCCAGGGCCTGGGCGGCGAAGTGCAGCTGGAAAGCGAATCCGGCCGCGGCACCCGCGTGCTGATCCGCCTGCCGCTGACCCTGGCGATCCTCGACGGCATGACCGTGGCGGTGTCGGGCGAAACCCTGATCCTGCCGCTGGCCTACGTCATCGAGGCGCTGCAGCCCAAGGCCGACGACATCCGCACCATGGCCGGCGAAGGCCGCGTGCTGCGGGTCCGTGGCGAGTACCTGCCGATCCTCTCGCTCAGCGACTCCTACGGCTTCGGCCGCATCGAGCAGAGCGAAGAACCGCTGGTGGTGGTGGTCGAGGCCGACGGGCAGAAGCTGGCGCTGGAAGTGGACGAACTGATCGGCCAGCAGCAGGTGGTGGTCAAGAACATCGAGAACAACTACCGGCGCATCAGCGGCATCTCCGGTGCCACCATCCTCGGCGACGGCCGCGTCGCCCTGATCGTGGACATCGGTGGCCTGGTCCGCTCGCTGCGGGTGCAGCAGGCGGCCTGACCGCCCCGCCCTCCCGCACCACGCCACACACGAGCCCCGGCAGCGATGCCGGGGCTTTTTGTTTGCGGTGTGCGCTGCAGATCCGCGTCTCTGCGGACATGGCCGCCAGAGACAGGGCGCGCGCTGCACGCAGGTGCCCGCCATCCGACCTGCAAACACCGCAACGCGGACCTAAAGAACCCGCCGCGATTGCCGATAGCCAATTGAGCGCACAGTTTTTGTCTACATGTGCGTGCCGGTCACACCTGGGGAGGTGGAACCGGCGCTTCAGGGGAGCGATCGGAGGAGCTGCCGGTCGCTGAAGCCGTGCTGCAGCAGTGGGGAAAACGCATCGTGTGCCGTGTTGGCGTGGCTTGGACGCATGTTTCCGCATGCCTTTCGCCTGTTTTACGCACTTCATCACAGATGAAACCAGCATTACGACCGGTTTTCCCTGCTACCGACCACGCCGTGACTCGTCCATTTTCAGGGGGTTCCAACATGACGTCGCTCTTGCAACGCTACAACGTGGGCCGCCGCCTCGGCGGCGCGTTCGGCCTATTGATCCTGCTGTCCTGCCTGCTGGTCGCGGCCGGCCTGCTGTCCATGTCGCGGGCGCGGAACGAGCTGGACCGCATCGTCAAGATCAACGTCGAGAAGATCCGCATCAGCAACGGCATGCTCGACGACAACGCCAACATCCTGGTCGCGCTCGGCACCTTGGCAATGGTGAGCAGCGAACAGCTCAACCGGGAAGCACTGGCGGAAATCAAGCAGCATCGCGCGCACTATATGGAGATGCGCAGGCAACTCGATGCGTTCCCTTCAACCAGCGAGCGCATCCGCACGCTGCGCGCGGAGATCGATGCGCAACGGACGGTCGCAGGCAAGATCAACGATCAGGTGATTGCGCTCGGCGCGGCCAATCGCAACGACGAAGCGCAAGCCCTATTGAACGAAAAGGCGCGACCGGCCACAGCCGCCTGGCAGGCCAAGATTCGGGAAAACGCCGATATCCAGGACGCGCAGATGAAGCAGGCCTATGCCACGGCCACCGAGGCGATGACCGATGGCCGCAACATGCTGCTCGGCGGCGGCCTGGCCGTGCTGATCGTCAGTGGCCTGCTGGCCTGGACCATCACCCGCAGCCTGACCGGACCGCTGAACCAGGCCACCCGCGCCGCCGAAGCCATTGCCGATGGACGCCTGGACAACGACGTGGCCACCGAGGCGCGCGACGAACCCGGCCGCCTGCTGGTCGCGATGGGCCG
>NZ_AQOI01000068.1:0-12688 GCF_000364665.1 Xanthomonas sp. SHU 199 | reverse complement strand
CGTCGGCCGCGCCTTCGTCGCGCGCTACCAGGCGCTGCAGCAGCGCCGGCCCGGCCTGCCGACCTTCGCCTGGCTGGCCAATTCGCGCACCGTTGCCGATTGCGCGGTGACGCCGGCGCAGGCGCTGGCCGCGGCCAATGCTGCCGCGCGCACGGCGCAGGCGGTGACGTTGCCGGATGATCTGGGCCGTGGCGACATCGTGGTCGACGCCACCGCCAGCGAGGCGGTGGCGCAGCGCCATGCCGAGTGGCTGCGGCGCGGCGTGCACGTGGTCACCGCCAACAAGCTCGGCCAGGGCGCCGCGCTGGCGCGGGCCGAACAGATCCAGGCCGCCCGCCATGCCGCCAGCACCCACTACGGCGACAGCGCCACGGTCGGAGCCGGGCTGCCGTTGCTGAGCAGCCTGCGCGCGCTGGTCGCCGGCGGCGACCATATCCACGCGGTGGAAGGCGTGCTGTCCGGCTCTTTGGCCTGGCTGCTGCATCGCTACGACGGCCGCCGTGCCTTCTCCGCGTGCGTGCGCGAGGCCGCGGCCGCCGGCTACACCGAGCCCGATCCGCGCGAGGACCTGTCCGGCGAGGACGTGCGACGCAAGCTGCTGATCCTGGCCCGCGCCGCCGGCCTGCCGTTGCGCGCCGAGCAGGTGCAGGTGGAGTCGCTGGTGCCGGCTGCGCTGGCCACGGTGCCGCTGGCGCAACTGGATGCCGCACTCGAACAATTGGACGCGCCGCTGGCGGCGCGCCTGGCGCAGGCGCAGGCCGCCGGTGCCTGCCTGCGCTTCGTCGGTCGCTTCGATGCACATGGCGCCTCGGTGGGCCTGCGCGCGCTGCCGCTGACGCATCCGCTGGCCAGCGGCGCCGGCACCGACAACCGCGTCGCCATCCACAGCGACCGCTACCTGCAGCAGCCGCTGCTGATCCAGGGGCCGGGCGCGGGCGCCGATGTCACCGCGGCGGCCTTGCTCGACGACGTGCTGCGGATCGCGGTGCGCTGAGCGAAGCGAACGACGCCCGCCATCACGTGCGGGCATCGCGGTTCGGACTGGGTCGATCCCGACGGCAGTCGGCGTGTGGGCAACGCTGCCTGCACGCCGATGCCTGCGGGTCACGCGGCGCGGCCGTCGCGCGTTGCACGACGGCCGGCGCCGCAGCTTATTGCAGACCCTGGCCCATGGTCTTCAGCAACTCGCCCTGGTAGTCGCCGCTGAATTCCCAGAAGAACGCGCCGCCCAGGCCCTGGGTCTTGACGTAGTTCATCTTCTCGGTGACCAGCGCCGGGTTGTCGTAGCTCCAGAAGGTGCTGCCGTCGTACTTCCAGTGCGCATGCGCCTGCGCGTCGATATAGCTGGTGCCGGCGCGGCCGCGCAGCACCTTGTAGTCCTCGATGCCCGCCTCGTAGGTACCCGGTGCGGCGCTGCCGCTCTGGTACAGGCCGTGGTTGACATTGGGCACGTTGGTCCAGCCACGCCCGTAGAAGCCGATGCCGAGGTTGAGCTTGGCGGCAGGCACGCCACGGTCGAGGAAGGCCTGGATGGCGTCGTTGCTGTTGTAGTAGCGCTGGTCGCCGCTGGACGGATCGGCCGACGACTCGAACAGCGCGGAGTGGTGATTGGTCTGCGGATCCCAGGCGCCGTGGAAGTCGTAGGTCATCACGTTGAGGTAGTCCAGGTATTGCGCGTACAGGTTCGGGTCGGTGACGCGGATCTTGTCGATGCCGGCGCCGACCGCCACGGTCAGCAGCAGCCCCGGCCGCACCTGGTCGAGCTGGCGGCGGAACTCGGCCAGCAACGCGGTGAAGTTCTGCCGGTCCTCGGCGCTGCCGCAGGCGATGCCGCACGCCACCGGGTATTCCCAGTCGATGTCAATGCCGTCGAACACGCCGGCCGCGGCCGCTGCGCCGCCGGCGCCGTCGGTGACCGGCAGGTTGCCGCGGATGTAGGCGTCGATGCACGAGGCGACGAAGGCCTGGCGGTTCTCGGCGCGCGCGGCGCTGGAGAAGCCGCGCGACCAGGTCCAGCCGCCCAGCGAAATCAGCACCTTCAGCCCCGGGTGTGCGGCCTTGAGCTTCTTCAACTGGTTCCAGTTGCCGCGCAACGGTTGGTCCCAGGTATCGCCCACGCCGTCCACGCTTTGCGCGGCGGAGAACGCTTTGGTGTAGTCGGCGAAGGCATCGCCGCCGGCGCCGGTGCTGCTGTCGGAGGGTTGGGTGACGCCGACTTCGCAGCGGTTGTTGCGGACATTGCCGAAGGCGTAGTTGATGTGGGTCAGGTAGCCGGCGGCGCCGCTGGTCTGGATGTCACGCACCTGGTAGTTGCGGCCGTAGATGCCCCACTGGGTGAAGTAGCCGATCACGCGCTTGCTGCCGCCGGCGCTGGTGGGCAGGGTGCGCACGCTCAGCGTGGCGCTGCTGGCCGAGACATTGCCGGCGTTGTCGCGGGCACGGACCGCGTAGGTGTACGCAGTGTCGGCGATCAGCGCCGAGTCGGTGTAGCCGGTGGTGCTGGAGGTGCCCACGCGATTGCCGTCGCGGAGGATGTCGTAGCCGGCCAGGCCGCTGCCGCCGGCGTTGTCGGAGGCGGCATTCCAGATCAGGGTGATGGCGTTGCTGGCGCGCGTGGCGGCGGCCAGGCCGGTCGGCACGCTTGGGGCGGTCGTGTCGGTCGACGGTGCCGCGATGCTGATCGCGACCGCGGCCGAGGTGGTGCGCGCGCCCGCGTTGTCGGTGGCCACGGCGGTGAGGCTGTAGTCGCCGGCCGCTGCGCCGCTCCAGGACAGCGTGTACGGCGCGCCGCTGACGCTGCCCAGCGAGGTGCTGCCGCGGAAGAATTCGACCCGCGCCACGCTGCCGTCCGGATCGCTGGCCGACGCCTGCAAGGCGATGGTGGTGCCGACCACGAAGCGGGTGCCGCTCGTGGGCGCGGTCAGCGCCACGCTCGGTGGCTGGTTGCTCGAACTGCCGTCGCAGGTGCCCAGGTCCTGGTACCAGCCGCAACTGGTGCAGTAGGTCGGCGCGGTGTTCCAGATCGGACCGTTGGCGCGGTACAGGTGGCCGGCGTAGGTCAGGGTGTCGCCGGCGGCGTAGATGGTGGCCGGGTTCCAGGCGGCGACGCCGGTGCACGCGGCGGCCCAGGTCTGGCCGGGCGCGAGGCCGGCCAGGACGAGACAACAGAACAGCAACCACGATCCAGCGGATTTCGTGTTCATGGTGACGCCTCCGATGCGGTAGGTAGCGCGACTGAGGAGCGGCGGTGAGCCGCCATCTGGTTCCTTGAGTCCGATCACCCGGGGGCTTGGAGACGCGTGGCGCCGACGTCGTTTGACTCGCACGCGGACCGGGCACGCGCAGGGTCCGAATGAGAAGACAACGTTGTCAACCGACAAATCCGACGAATGCGAGACAGATCCAGGATTGCTGCGATGACAACGTTTTCATGATTGTTCGATGCTGCGGTGCAGTGCGGGTGTGTCGAGTGCACCGAGGCGTGCGTGGTGCAGGGCGGGAGGCACACCGCCGAGCGGATGCGTGCAGCGCGCGCTGCTTGTCGATGGTGCGGCGGTGGTGCCGCGACGACCCGAGAGATTCCGCGGCAAGACGCGTTCGCGCCGCCGTGCAGGGTCAGTGACCGGACCTGTCGCGGGTGCGCGCGCTCAGGGCGCCGTGCCCAGCGCCTCAAGCAAGGCCGTATTGAACCGTTGCGGCGCTTCCACCTGCGGCGAATGGCCGAGGTCGTCGAAGGCGACCAGGCGCGCGCCGGGAATCGCCGCAGCCGCGCGCTTGCCCAAGGCCGGGTAGTCGCCCAGGGTCGCCGCCAGCGCCGGTGGCGCCAGGTCCTTGCCGATCGCGGTCCGGTCGCGCTGGCCGATGAACAGGGTGGTCGGCACGCGCAGTTGCGGGAAGCGTTGCACCACCGGCTGGTTGAACACCATGTCCGAGGTCAGCGCCTGGTTCCAGGCCACGCGGTCGCCGCCGGGACCGGCGTACAGGCCGGCCTGCATGCTCACCCAGCGGTCGTACTCGGGCTTCCACTGTCCGCCGTAGTAGACGGTCTGCTGGTACTGCTTGATCGAAGCCGCGTCGGTCTTGCGCTCCTTGGCGTACCAGTCGTCGACGCTGCGCCACGGCACGCCGGCGGCCTTCCAGTCCTCCAGCCCGATCGGGTTCACCAGCAGCAGCTGGCTCACGTCCTGCGGGTACTGCAGCGCGTAGTGCGCGGCGAGCATGCCGCCCATCGAATGGCCGACGATCGCGGCGCGGGTCACGCCGGCCTGTTGCAGCAACGCATGGGTATTGGCCGCCAGTTGCGCGAAGCTGAACTGATAGGCCTGCGGCTTGCTCGACTTGCAGAAGCCGATCTGGTCCGGCGCCAGCACCCGATACCCCTGTGCCACCAGCGCGGCGATGGTCGATTCCCAGGTCGCCGCGCAGAAGTTCTTGCCGTGCAGCAGCACCACGGTGCGGCCGTTCGGCGTGCCGGTCGGGGCCACGTCCATGTACGCCATCTGCAGCGGTTGGCGTTGCGAATCGAACCGGTACCAGTGCACCGGATAGGGATAGGCGAAGCCTTCCAGTTGCGCGCCGTAGCGCGGCGGTGCGTCGGTGGCCGCGGCGGATGCGGGCGGCGACAGGGCGAGGGCGGCGAGCAGCAGGCAGTGGCGCATGGGAGCAGGGCGACAGGCGTGATGGACCACGACCTTAGCCCGGCCTGCGCTTGCCAGGCGTCAACGCATTACACGGGCGGCAGGCTGCCGCCGTTGTGCACCAGGGTCAGGCAGGCGTGGTGCTGCATCCGCGCGAGCGGTTCCTGCAGCGCTGCCAGCACCTGTTCGGCCTGCGCACCGAGCACCGGCCGGTACGCCGCCCAGCCGTTGCGGCCCTTGGCCTTGGCCTGGTACAGCGCACGGTCCGCCAGTACCAGCAATTGTTCCCAGCCGAGCAGGTTGTCGGGGTCGTGCACGAACGGGAATTCCGCCAGCCCGATCGAGCAGGTGACCCGGCCCTGGCGGCCGTGGTCGAGCACGAAGGGGTGCGCGGCGACCGAGCGGCACAGCCGTTCGGCGGCCATGGTGAGATTCTCGCGCGGCGCCGAACGCAGCACCAGCAGGAACTCCTCGCCGCCCCAGCGCACCACGTAGTCGCTTTCGCGGGTCAGCCGCACCAGCAACTGCGCCATCTGCTGCAGCACCGCGTCGCCGGTGTGGTGGCCGCCGCTGTCGTTGATCGACTTGAAGTGGTCGATGTCGATCAGCGCGAACAGCATGCCCGAGGACAGCATGTCCTCGTCGTTGGCGGCCATGCGCCGGTACAGCGCGATGTCGCTGGGGATGTGCAGCGACAGGTAGCGGCGGTTGCGCAACTGGGTCAGTTCGTCGGTGAAGCTGGCCTCCTGCAGGCGCTGGTTGGCCGCCTGCAGCGCCTGGGTGCGCTCGCGCACCTGGCGTTCGAGGATGTCGCGCTGGCGCCGGTTGTGCAGCCGCGCCAGGGCCACCGCGCACAGCAGCAGGGCGAACGCGCCCAGCGTCAGCAGCAGCCTGTAGAACGGCGTCTCCTGGAAGCGCAGCGCGATCCGCAGCGGCAGCCGCGCCGGCGCGGCCGCCCACACGCCGGCGTTGTTGCTGCCGGTGACTTCGAAGACGTAGTCGCCGCCGGGCAGGTTGGTGTAGCTGACCGCGCGCTGGCGGATGTCGTCGAGGGTGCGCCAGCCGCGGTCGTAGCCGAGCAGGCGGTAGCGCAGCTCGACGTTCTGCGGCGCCTGGAACGAGGCTGCGGTGAACTCGAAGTCGAGGTCGCGCGCGCCTTCCGGCAGCGGTGCGGGCAGCGCCTGCGGCGTCAGCCACTGGCCCAGCGCACGCACCCGCTCCACAACCGGCTGCGGCGCCACCGGATTCTTGACGATGCCGGCGGTGTCGAGCGCGACCACGCCGTCGCGGCTGGGCAGCCACAGCGCGCCGTGCTCGATGAAGCCCTTGCCGTTGCCGGCGCCGTTGCAGCACATGCCCTGCACGCCGCCATGGCGCTGCGCGCGCTCGGTGAGCATCAGTTCGGCGTTCAGCGGCGCCTGTGGCGACGCCGCATGGCGCAGCAGGTCGGCCAGGCGCACGCGGTAGACCCCGCGCAGGCCGGCCACCCAGATCGCGCCGCGGCCGTCGTCGGCGATGAAGAACGCGGCGTTCACCGGCAGCCCATCCTGTTCCCCGAACGCGTACCAGTGCGCGCCGTCGAACAGCCACAACTGCTCGTTGAGGGTGCCGACTAGCCATTGCCCGCCGGGCAGCTCGTGGATCGCGGTGACGTCGGCGCTGGCCAGCGCCGAGCCCGGCGGCGCCAGCGCGACCAAGCGCTCGCCGCGCAGTTCGTACAGGCCCGACTGCGCGCCGACCAGCAAACGCCCGTCGCGGGTCTCGTGGATCAGGCGGATGCGCGGATCGCGCAGGCCCTCGGCCGTGCCGTAGCGGCGCAGCCGCGTGCCGTCGGCGCGGAACAGGCCGTCGGTGCTGGCGAACCACAGCCGCTGCGCGCGATCGCGGACGATCCCGCTGATCTGCAGGTCGCGCAGCGGCGCCAGCCAGTCCGGCTGGCTGAGCCGGCCGTCGCGGTACAGGGCGGCGCCATGGCGGGTGCCGATCCACAGCTGGCCGGGTTCGGCCAGCAAGGTATAGGGCGCCTCGTTGTGCAACTGCGCCAGGCTCAGGCGCGGTTGGTAGCGGCCATCGCGCAGCTGCGACAGGCCGCTGTCGGTGCCGACCCACAGCGATCCGTCCGGATCGCGCGCCAGGGTCCACACCAGCGCGTCGTCCAGCCCTTCGTGCGTGCTGTAGCGCCGGGTCCAGCCGTTCCACAGCCGGGTGGCGCCGTTCCAGCTGCTGCCCAGCCACAGGTTGCGCTCGCGGTCCTCGAAGATGGCGTTGACGCCGACGTTCGGCTTGTTTTCCGGGTTGCGTTCGACGATGGCGCCATCGCGCACGCGCAGCAGCGCGCCGGGCTGTCCCACCCACAGGTTGCGGTCGCTGTCCTCGAACAGGGCCTGCACGGCGCGCCGGCTGGTCCCGGTCGGGTCGGGCAGCCATTGCCAGCGGCTGTCGCGGCGCAGCAGCAGTCCGTCGCGGGTGCCGGCCCAGAGCGTGCCTTGCGCCTCCAGCAGATGCTGCACCGGCGTCGCGCCGGCCTCCTGCGGCAGTGCCAGCGACTCCGGCGCGTCCTGGCCGGCGACGAAGCGCAGCACCGCGCCACGCGTGCCCACCCACAGCGCGTCGGCGCGCGGCAGCAGCGTGTAGGCGCCGCCGGCGATACGGTGGCGCAGCTGCAGGCGATCGCCTTGCACCGCGTAGACGCCATCCTGCGCCGCGACCAGCACGCTGCCGTGTGCGTCGGTCGCGATCGCTTCGATATTGAGCAACGGCGCCTGCGGATCCTGCGGCAGCAGCGTGGTGAAGCGTCCGTCGCGGTACCGCGACAGGCCGCGGTAGGTGCCGATCCACAGCGTGCCGGCGGCGTCCACGTGCAGCGCCTTGATCAGGTTGCCGGGCAGATGCGCCGGCGCGCCCTCGTTGAACGAGGTCATGCGCACGCCGTCGAAGCGGGTCAGCCCGCCCATCGTGCCGATCCACAGATAGCCCTGACGGTCTTGGGCGAACGCCTGCACGCTCAGCTGCGGCAGGCCCTGGTCCAGCCCCCAGCCTTCGCGCTCGTAGTGATGGAACTGCTTGTCCGGCTGCAGTGCCCACGCCTGCGGCACGCATGCGCTCCACGCTGTCGAGAGCATGGCCAGCTGTAGCGCCAGCAGGCGCCAGGAGGCGTGTGGAAACCGCAAGCGCATGCCCATGCCGGATCGGCCGACGTCTCTGTCGTTAGCGGCATCGCCGCGCGGATCTTGATGCGCGCGGCAGCGAGGACGCCGGTGATCACCTGGGCCAGCGTCCATCGGGCTGGCTCAGCACTCGATGACGTTCACCGCCAGCCCGCCGCGGCTGGTTTCCTTGTACTTGTCCTGCATGTCGCGGCCGGTGTCGCGCATGGTGCGGATCACCTTGTCCAGCGACACCTTGTGCTTGCCGTCGCCGCGCATCGCCATGCGGCTGGCGTTGATCGCCTTGACCGCGCCCATCGCGTTGCGCTCGATGCACGGGATCTGCACCAGGCCGCCGATCGGGTCGCAGGTCAGGCCGAGGTTGTGCTCCATGCCGATCTCGGCGGCGTTCTCGATCTGTCCCGGCTTGCCGCCGAGCGCGGCGACCAGGCCGCCGGCGGCCATCGAACAGGCCACGCCGACCTCGCCCTGGCAGCCGACCTCGGCGCCGGAAATGGAGGCGTTTTCCTTGTACAGGATGCCGATCGCCGCGGCGGTGAGCAGGAAGTCGAACACGCGCTGTTCGTCGGCGCCGGGGCAGAAGCGGTCGAAGTAGTGCAGCACCGCCGGGATGATCCCGGCCGCGCCGTTGGTGGGCGCGGTGACCACGCGACCGCCGGCGGCGTTCTCTTCGTTGACCGCCAGCGCGTACAGGTTGACCCAGTCCAGCGTGGTCAGCGGATCGCGCATCGCCGCTTCCGGCTTGGACGACAGTTCGCGGTACAGCGCCGGCGCGCGCCGCGACACGTGCAGGCTGCCGGGCAGGGTGCCTTCCTCGCGGATGCCGCGGGTCACGCAGGCCTGCATCGCGCCCCAGATCTCGCGCAGGCCGGCGCGGATCTCGTCCTCGCTGCGCCAGCACTTCTCGTTCTCGAACATCAGCGCGGCGATGCTCAGGCCGCTGCGCGCGGCCTGCGCCAGCAGCTCGTCGCCGCTCTTGAACGGGTAGGGCAGCGGCGTCTCGTCGGCGACGATGCGGTCGTCGGCGGCGTCGTCCTGGTTGACCACGAACCCGCCGCCGACCGAGTAGTAGTCGCGCGTGGCGATGACTTCGTCGTTGGCGGCGTAGGCGGTGAAGCGCATGCCGTTGGTGTGGTACGGCAGCTTCTGTCGCTTGTTCATCGCCAGGTCGCGCTTCTCGTCGAAGGCGATCTCGTGCCGGCCGAGCAGGTTGATGCGTTTGCTGCTGCGGATGCGCTCCAGCGCACCGGGGATGATGTCCGGATCGATCAGGTTCGGGCGCTGGCCTTCCAGGCCCAGCAGCACCGCCTTATCGGTGCCATGGCCGCGCCCGGTCAGGGCCAGCGAGCCGAACACTTCGGCGCGCAGGCGCACCACGTCCTGCAGGCGGCCCTGGTCGAACAGCCAGCGGTGCACGAAGCGCTCGGCGGCGCGCATCGGCCCCACGGTATGCGAGGAACTCGGCCCGATGCCGATCTTGAACAGGTCGAAGGTGCTGACAGCCATGCGCGTGCCGAGGGGGTGGGCGAAAGACCGTCTATTCTATGCTTCCGGCGCGCGGCCCAGGTCCGCAGCGCAGCATAGGACGCGAGCATGTCCCTGATCCTGTACCAGCGCGACGACTGCCATCTGTGCGACCAGGCCCTGCAGGTGCTGGCGCAGGCGCGCGTGGCCGAGCCGGACAGCGTGTTCATCGACGACGACGCGACGCTGGAGACGCGCTACGGCGTGCGCGTGCCGGTGCTGCGCGCCGCCGACGGGCGCGAACTGGACTGGCCGTTCGATGTTGCCGGCGTGCGCGCCTGGCTGGCGGCGTCGGCCGAATGCGCGTGAGTCGCGCATAAAAAAAGCGGCGGACCCGACGAGGAAATCCGCCGCTCAGCGGCCGCGCGCCCGCGGCCTGTGGCGAATCACTTCGCCTTGAACACCACCTTGGTGCTGATCGCGGTTTCGTTGGGAATGGTCTTGGTGTCGGCCCAGTCGCCGCCGCCCACGCCGAAGTCCAGACGCTTGACCGTGGCCTTGCCGGCCAGCACCGGCTGCGCGCCCGGGGTCCAGGTGAAGGTCAGGGTCACCGGCTTGGACACGCCGCGCAGTTCCAGGGTGCCGTCGGCGGCGAACTGGTTGTTGCCCAGCGCGCGGAACTTGTCGGCGCGGTAGTGCGCGGTGGCGAACTTGGCCACGTCGAAGAAATCCGCGCCCTGCAGGGTGGAGTCGCGGTCGGTGTTGCCGCTCTTGGCGCCGGCCAGCGGGATGGTGACGTCGAGCTTGGCGCCGGCCAGGTTGGCCGGGTCGAAGCTGAGCTTGGTGTCGAAGCCGGGGAACTGGCCGGTGAACACTTCGCCGTCGTACTTGCTGGCGAACACCAGGGTGGAGCCGGGGGCCTGCACATAGTCCGCGGCCTGCACCGCGGGGGCGGCGGCGAGCAGGGCCACCAGACTGGCGGCGACGGCGGCGGGGGACGCGAAACGGGTCGACATCGAAACAGCTCCTCAGGACTTGGGGGTGAGCCAGCCGCGCGGCAACATCCGCGCCAGGGTGGCATCGCGTTGGAACAGGTGGTGGTAGAAGGCGGCGCCGGCATGCGCCAGGACCACCGCGATCAGCAGCCAGAAGCCCCATTCGTGCACCGTATGCGAGAGGTCGCGCAGGTGCTCGTTCGGGGCGCTGAGCTTGGGCACCGCGACCAGGCCGAACCAGCGGAACGGGCGCAGGCCGCTGGCGGAGTCGTACAGCCAGCCGGACAGCGGGATGGCGAAGATCATCACGTACAGCAGTGCGTGGGTGGCGTCGGCGATGCGTTCCTGCCAACCGGGGGTGCCCGGCACCGGCTTCGGCGCGCCGGCGTACAGGCGCCAGCCCAGCCGCACGATCACCAGCGCCAGCACGGTCAGGCCCAGCGACTTGTGCGCGGTGTAGACCCAGAAATACTTGGGCGTCTTCGGCAGTTCGCCCATGGTCAGGCCGACCACGCCGAGCAGCAGGATCAGGGCGGCGATCAGCCAGTGCAGGGTCTGGCTGACGCTGCCCCAGCGGTCGGGCGTGTTGCGGGCGCTCATGGCGTGCCGTCCTGCGCCGCCGGCGCGGTGGAGGTGTCGGTGGGAGCGGCAGGCGGAGTGCCCGGCGCCGGATCCGGTTCGGCCTTGGCGCCGCCCTCGCGGGTGGCCTCGGCCTCGATGCGCAGTTCCACCGTGCCGCCGATCACCGACGGCCAGGAACTGATGCCGAAGTCGGCGCGCTGCAGCGTGGTGGTGGCGGAGAAGCCGGCGGTGCGACGGAACGGCGGCAGCGGATGACGCTTCACTGCGTTCAGGGTCACGTCCAGGGTCACCTCGCGGGTGACGCCGTGCAGCGTCAGCTGCCCGATCACCTTGGCGTGCTGCGCGTCGATCGGCTCGACGCGGGTGGAGACGAACTGCGCTTCCGGGTAGTGCTCGCCATCGAGCAGGTTGTGCGCCAGCGCGGCGCGGTTCCACTTCTCGTCGCCCAGGTCCAGCCGCTGCAACGGCACCCGCGCCTGCAGCCGTGCGCTGCGCCAGTCGTCCGGGTCGAACACCAGGGTGCCGGTGCTGCCGGACACGGTGCCCAGCGCCTTGGAGAATCCGGCGTGCTCGATCGCGAACAGCACCCGGGTATGCACCGGGTCCAGCGCGTACTGCGCCGGCGCGGCCAGGGCGGCGCCCGGCAAGGCCAGCAGGAGGGCCACGAGAGAGGGTCTGAACATGGAGCGGGGCCGCGCTGGGAGGTCGCCGGATTCTAGTCACAGTCCGGGCCGGCTGCGTACCTGCGGCGCGTAACGGTTCGTTGCGCGCGGTGGCAGGTGTGATTTTTCCGCGGCCGCGGGGTATAAGAACGCTGCCGCGGCGAGCGGCACACGGAGCGGGCGCGCCGCGCGTCCGGCCCCGGCAGTGCGCCGGTGTTCATCCGCCGACGTCCTTTGCCGGAGCCGATGTCCATGCCCATCCCGCATCCCCCACGCCGGTGGCGCTGCTGGGGGCTGGCCTGCCTGTTGGCGCTGGCCGCCGTGTGCGCCGACGCCAGTGCCGCGGTGCCGGAACTGCCGCGCTTCCGGGTGTTCTCCGGCGAGCAGGGGCTGCCGTCCAGCGATATCTCCGGGTTGCAGCTGGACCGCGACGGCTATCTGTGGATCGCCAGCGGCGACGGCCTGGCCCGCTACGACGGGCGCGAGTTCCGGGTCTGGCGCCACGATCCGGCCGATCCCGCCTCGTTGCGCTGCAACTACGTGCAGGACCTGCACATCGACGCGCGCGACCGCATCTGGGTGGCCTGCGAGGGCGGCGGCCTGAGCATGCTCGGCGCGGACCGGCGCGGCTTCCGCCACTTCAACATGGCCACGCAGCCGGCGATGCGCAGCGACGACGTGTTCGCCATCGCCAGCCGCGGCGACGCGGTGTACTTCGGCACCTACCGCGGCGGCCTGTACCGGCTGGGCGGCGACGGCCGCGTGCAGCGCATCCGCGCCGGCGATCCGGCGGTGGACGCGCTGCTCGACAGCGCCGTGCTGACCCTGGCCTTCGACGATGCCGGGGTGCTGTGGGTGGGCACCTTCAAGGGCCTGGTGCGCTACGACGGCCGCCACGCCAGCGCCTACCGCATCGACGACGGCATGCCGCAGGAGGAGCAGGTGATCATGTCGATCACCCGGCTCAGCGATGGCCTGTGGTTCAGCGGCAACACCGGCCTGTTCCGGCGCGACCGCGCCGGGCGCTGGTTGCGTGCGGACTGGATCGGCGCGCTGCATCGCGCGGCCAACGCGATCGCCGAGGACGGCGCCGGCGGCTACTGGCTCGGCAACGGCGAAGGCCTGTGGCACAAGCCGGCCGACGGGCCGGCGCGGCGGGTGGACACCGGCGGCGCGGCGGT
>NZ_AQOI01000067.1:0-18349 GCF_000364665.1 Xanthomonas sp. SHU 199 | reverse complement strand
TGCCGCCGGCGGCGACCGCCTTGGCCGCCGGCGCTGGCGGCGCGTCGGTCCGATGCTCGGCTTCGCGCGCGATCAGCGCTGCCCAGTCGGCGTCCAGCGCCGCCCAGTCCTGCGCCTGCGTCGGTGCCGGGCGCGCATCCTCGCGACATTGCAGGTCCACCTGCCGGTGCAGCAGATCGCGTACCTGCCGGTAGAACGCCGAGTCGTAGGCGCCACGGAACATCATCGCCAGGTCGTCGCTGTCCTGCCAATGGGTCTTGCGCCCGAGCTGGTCCTTGACCTGCTGGTAGAACACGGTGCCGGGCAGGGGATAGGACACGCTGACGCCGATGTCGTCCGGGCGCGCCTGCGCCACGAGCCGACGCGTGGCGAGGATGTCGTCGAGTTGCTCGTCCAGGTAGCCCAGCTGCAGGAAGAAGCCGACGCGGATGCCCTGCGCGCCCAGCCGCTGGCGCGCGGCGATCACGCCGTCCACGTCGGTGCCCTTGGTCATCTTGTCGAGGATGCGCTGGCTGCCGCTCTCCGCGCCGATCCAGGCCTCGCGGCAGCCGGCCCGCGCCAGGGCGGCGGTCATGCGCTCGCTGCACAGGTCGGCACGGGTCTGGATGGTGAAGGGCACCGCGCCATCGGCGGCGGCCAGCGCATCGGCGAAGTCCTCCACCCAGTCCACGTGGAAGCCGAAGATGTCGTCGGCCATCCACACATGGTCGGGCGCGAAGCTGCGCTTGAGCTGGGTCATCTCCGCGGCCACGTCCTGCGCCTCGCGGCGCTTGTAGTGATTGCCCCAGATCGGCTTGGCGCACCAGTTGCAGCGGAACGGGCAGCCGCGCGAGGCGGCCATGTTCAGGCTGAAATGGCCGTGTCGCTGCTGCCAGAACGCGCGGTAGCGCGGGATATCCAGCAGGTCCCAGGCCGCCGTCACCGACAGCCGCGGATCCGGCGGCCGCGCGCCGATCTGCGCGCGCTTGAGTTGCGGCAGCACCGCGCTGGCCACCTCGGCGAGGCCGGCCACCCAGCGCGCCGGGTCGATGTCCGGTTCCGCCTGCAGCCGCGCCACCAGGTCCAGCAAGGCCGCGATGCCTTCGCCGATCAGCACCGCGTCGGCACCGGCCGCAAGGAACGCCTCCGGATGGTCCGAGGCGTCGGAGCCGGCGACGAGTACCCGGCTGCCGCCGGCGCGCGCCTCGGCGATCATCCGGCACGCGGCCTCGCGCATCCGGCTCAGGCACATCTTGGTGAGGAAGTTGAAGTTGTCCTCGTAGAACACCACCAGGTCCGGCCACTGCGTGCGGACGGCGTGGTCGTAGTCCTCCACGCCCTCGGCCAGCATCGCGTCGAACAGCGTCACCTGGTGTCCGTGCTGACGCAGCAGTGCCGCCACCTGCAGCGTGGCCAGCGGCGGGTACGGCTTGCCGCGTTCCCATTGCTTGGGGTCGTAGCGCAGGAAGTAGGAGTGGCTGACCTGGATCTTGAGCATCGGCGAAAGGTCTCGTTCGGCGCCGCGGGGGAGGGGCGCATGCAGCGATGGCCGCGCGCAGGTGGCCGTGGCGGTAGGTGCCGTGGCTGCGCCGTTTGGTTGCGCGAAACACCGGCATGACCCCGCGCAACCTTTGGCCGCGGCAGGCGCACCCACGCTGCATCCACCCAAGCGACTCTTCTCCGATGCAGCGATCGACCGTGCGTGTTCTGGACGTGGCAACAAGCGACCACGCCACGCCAGTCGTCGCTGCGGGCGGTGCCTGCGATCCGTTCCACACCCAGCTGCGGCGCCCCCACACCCTCAGCAAACAACTGCTCGGTGGACGCTTCCACTTCGAGAGCAACAGTCCGTCGCTGCTGGCCTTGGTGGAAGCGGCATTCGGCGCGGTGCCGGCGCATCGTCTGCCGGAGAGCGCCGCGTTCCGCATCGAACTGACCCTGGTGGACCGTGGCGACGCGCCCTACGCACTGGCAATGGAGCCGCCGCCGGTGCAGACCCATTCCGGCGCGGGTGTATTGAGCGGGGTGATCGATGCGCACAACTACGTCGTGCTGGTGCCCGAGCAGCGCAGGGCGCTGGTGGTGGTGTCCGAGGACATGCTCGCGCACGCCTACCACGTGCGTTACGAACTGATCGAGTTCGCCGTGTTCGTGCTTGCCGCGCACGGCATGCGCCTGGTGCCGCTGCACGGCGCCTGCGTCGGCCGCGACGGCAGCGGCGTGCTGCTGCTCGGCGGCAGCGGCGCCGGCAAGTCGACCCTGGCGCTGCACAGCCTGCTGCGTGGGCTGGAGTTCCTTGCCGAGGACGCGCTGTTCGTCGCCCCGCACTACCTGCTCGCCACCGGCATCGGCAACTTCCTGCATCTGCGGCCGGAACTGTTGCACCTGCTCGATCCGCAGACCCGCGCCTGGATCGCCGCGGCGCCGATGATCCGCCGCCGCAGCGGCGCGCTGAAGCACGAGGTGGACATCCGCCAGGGCGAGGGGCGCCTGGCACAGGCGCCGTTGCGGCTAGCGGCGGCCGTGTTCGTCTCGTCCACCATGGCCGCCGATCCGCAGCGGCTGCTGCAGCCGATGCCCGATGCGGACGTGGCGGCACGCCTGGCCGCGGACCAGCCCTACGCCGCGGGCCAGCCGCACTGGCCGTTGTTCGCGCGCCAGTTGCAGCGGCTGGGCGTGTACGAACTGCAGCGCGGCACGCATCCGGAGGCCTCGGTCGATGCGCTGCAGACACTGTTGGACTGATCCCGGGGTTCAGCCGACATACGTGTAAAAATGGCTCACAAGATTAGATTTAGTTCGTTGCATCAGTGAGTTAGCTGATTTTTTTGCGCAACAAAGCTACGCTACCAACGCCAGTTCAATCTCGTACGGTTCTGGGATTGCCTCCACGTCAATTAGGTAGTCCCCGAACCGCTTCACATGACTGGTCACATACGGGCTGAGGAAAGCCACGTCCTCCCGGGTGATCTTCCACCCCTGCCGCATCAGGGCCTTCATGATCCGGGTCTGTTCAACCACGTTGTAGAAGATGACGGCATTCGAGACCAGGTCGTTGTATTTGACGGCCTTCTCCTGCTCAACGGGGTCATTGTCGGCAATCACCCCTTCCCCGCCGAAGAAGAAGTACTTCGCGAAGCCGTTGTAGGCCTCCACCTTGTTGGTCGAAGCGGTGATCTGCTCGCGCAGCTCGCGGTTGGAGATGTACTGCAGCAGGAACAACGTGCGCACGGCCGAGCCGAGCGCCTTGAAGGCCTGGTACAGCCGGTTCTTGCGGCTGTAGTTGCCCAGCTTACGTAGCAGCGTCGAGGCCGCGATCTTGCCGGTCTTGATCGAGAGCACGACCTGCATCAGGTCTTTCCAGTGGGTCTCGATCAGATCCCAGTCGACAGTGTCCCGGAACAGCGCGTCGATGTGTTCGTAGCGAATGTCCCCGTCGGGGCGGAAGAACTTGTATTCGCGCCAGTTGCGGATGCGCGGCATCAGCTGGATGCCTAAAAGATGCGAAAGGCCGAAGACCGGCAGCGACTGTCCCTGCGTGTCGGCGTGGACGGTGTCCGGCTGGATGTCGGAGGTGTTCTTCAGCAGGCCATCAATGATGTAGACCGCTTCCCAGACACCGCACGGAATGAAGTGACTAAACAGCGCGACGTACGTATCGGACACGTGATGATAGGCAATGCCGCCGTAGCCACCATAGCGGATGTGGTACGAGGCGAGAAGATTCTGGTCGTAGAGGTCGTACTTGGTGCCGTCGGCGGCCGCGCTCTTGCCATCGCCCCAGCATTTGGGGAGCTGCAGGCCGGCGTAGCTGTTGATGATGTCCCGACAGGCCGCCGCCAGTTTGTTGGCATCCACGTGCCGGCGGTTGACGAACGACAGCATGTGCGCCGAGACGGCACCACGCAGGTGCCGGGCAGCCTGGGCCGGTCCGAGGTTGCATCCGTAGGTAAAGGCAGTGAGGACATAACGCTCCGTCGGTTGTTCGATTTTGGTGTCCGAACCGGATAGAGGACCGAAGTGCCGGGTCCAGCGCGTCCAATGAGCCACATCGCACAGGATCTCGATGACGCTGCGTTCGGGCATGCGGTCTAGGATGGCGGTTTCCAGGGCGCGGGCCCCGCTGCTCATCTCCTTGGCCTTGCTGCGCTTGAGCACCGGGATGCCATCCTCGCCGATGACGACTTGGCCATTCTCCAAATAGCCTTGATCGGTCAGCTCGGCGACCTGCATCAGGCGCGATTGCAACGCGTTGACGAAGCCCACGGCCGTGGCCGGCAGCCCCACCTGCTTGCAGTAATCCTCCAGCATAGGCTCGCACTGCTCCCACGGCAGCAACTGTTCGCGGTAGTCGGCGTAGGTTTCCGAACCGCGCACAGCCACGTCGCCCGATTTCAGTTCGTTGGCCAGCGACGAGAACACACAGACCTCGAACAGGCGCCGGTGGATGCGCTCTTCACCCTGTTCGGTGCGATGGACGATGGTCTTGCGCCAGAGTTGGGTGGTGAACGCCAGGTCGACCGGTTCGTCCAACCAATCGCCGCGGGTCCGTTCCTGGGTCAGGATCAGCTCGATCGCGTCGATCAGCGAGCGGTCCTCTGTGGTCGAGGCCAAGTCCAGCATGCGCACCATCCGTAGGATGGTAGCGCGATGACTTTTGTAGAATGGCCAAAGCAGCGGCAAGTAGTTGTCGCCACTATGCGCCGCAATGGCGTTGCAGTCAGCCTGCAAAGTCTGCACGCCGCCGTGGGCGTTGACCAGGCGGCGGATTTCGCGGCCGGCCTCCGTGTCGCCTGGATGATGCTCGAGGACGCGGACTACATCCGACATAGTCGCCACGATCGCTTCGGTCTTCTCGCGATAGCGCGCCCTCAGCCGCTCCAGTTCCTCACGCCCCCGGTTGTGGATGTTCCCCATGCGCTTGATGAACATCTCCGCGAGGTCGTCGCGCGTTTGGACCCGGGCCCGATGGATCAAGCACACCAGTACGGCGTAGCGCTTGGCAGGCCGAAACTTACGCAGCTCGGAAGCATCCAATGCTCGCGCCTCTGCGGCGAAGTGCTTGCGCTTGATCTCAGGGATGCCCGCGAGATGCAACTCGCTGCCGACCAACTCGCCCAGTTCGCCGATATGGTCGATCAACTCCTGGAAATGCTGCAACGAAGAGCGCTTGGGCAGGCGCTTGATCGCATGTAGTGGGCTCTTCTGGCGTCCCTCTTCGACCTGCAGGATGTCTTCAAGGCGCTGTTTTTCGTCGATGGTCAGTTGAGCCTGAATCTGTGCGAAATAGCGCCCGTTAACCAGCGTACGAATGCGCCGAGTCAGGCGATCCAGCGTGGAGAACGCCGGCAGCTCAACGCGATCGCGTACGAGATGTTCGATGGCCACGTTGATCAGATCCGCCGGGTTATCCATCACCGCGGCGGCTTCGTATACCGCGCGTGCCGTAATCTTCAACCCGCCGTCGCTGTATGCCCGGACCTGCAGGAATTGCCGGATGCGGCGGTAGTAGCGATAGCGCGAGGCGTTGCCAAGACTCACTGGCTTGACCTGCACGCGTAGTTTCAACGCGCCACGGATGTGACGCACCACCGCCGGCGGCACTTCGTCCAGCAAAGGGAAGTACCCCAGCCGTTGGAAAGTCTTGAGCAGGATCGTCAGCGTCAGGCGGTGCGCAGGCTGCCGGGTGTGCTCGGCAACGAAGGCCACCTCAGCGTCGGTTGGGGTGTAGGCCGCAACCAGCTCGCGGACGACCGGATTTCGTTTGAATTGCGGGTATGCAGTTCGTTCGATCGATGCCATCCAGCACCCTCAGGTCGTTGCAGGCCTTGGCAGCGCGGACGTTCCCGGCAGACTGGCTTCGATGCGCTGGCGAGCGAATGGATCGCCTCCATCGATGTAGCGCATCGCCGAATGCACGTCGCGCCAGCCGACGTACTCCATCAATGCCTTCACGTCCCATCCATTGGCGTTGGCCCAACCGGCGAAACCTCGGCGCAACGAGTGGCCGCTGTACTCTTGGGCATCCGGCAGGCCAGCGCACGTCAGCAACCGACGCAGCAGGGGGATCAAGCTGTTGGGGTGCAGCGCCTCGTCCGCGATGTGGCCCCAACGGTCGATGCCGCGGAACAGCGGCCCCTCGCTCAGCCCGGCGGCGGCGATCCATTCCCACGTCGCGGTCACCGGGCACAGTCGCGACAGCGCAGGCACCTTATACGTATTGCCCTGCGCCCGCCTATCGCCCTTGCTGCGCGGGAGAAAACAGGTCATGCCTTCACCCGTAACCAGGCGCAGGTGCTCGACCTGCACGCGGATCAGTTCGTCCCCGCGGAAGCCGCGCCAGAATCCAAGAAGCACCAAGGCGCGGTCCCGCCGGCGGCGTAATGCATCGGCGTGATCGCCACGCTCCTGTGCCGCAGTGATCGCACCGGCGAGCCAACCATCCACCTGGGCCAATCGAGTCAATTGCAGCGGTTCTGCCTGCTTCTCCACCGACGGATGCAGGGTCTGGATGCCCTTGAGCACCTTGCGTACCAGCGGCGCCCGGGTCGGATCCACGAATCCGTGTTCGCGGTGCCAACCCGCCAGCGCTGCGAGCCGGTGTCGGAGTGTGTTGGTGGCCAACTGGCCCGCGTGGTCGGCCAGGTAGCGGGCGACGCTGTCCGGCGTCGCCGGTAGGTGGCCGCCCCATTCAACCTCGAAATGCCGAAGTGCAGAGGCGTAACTGCGGTGCGTGTTCGCACGGGTGGCGGCTTCGAGGTAGTGCTCCAAATCGGCCATTGGCGTTGGGAGATGAGTTACGGGTTCGCTTTCCGGTACTGCCTCAGTTCACCCTCTATCGAGCGAACCTGATCGTAGCCCAGTTGCTGGAGCGCGTCGGCCGCCAGTGCGCCTTGGTTACCACCGCCGCAGTAGCAGATGATCGGACTGGGCTTGTCCGGTGAAAGGAGAGAAACCGCATCTTTTAAGTGGTCACGGCTGCAGATCTGGGCGTCCTCGATGTGCCCGGCCTCGTACTCATCCCATTCCCGCACGTCAAGCAGCACGGCGCCGTCAGCCACTAGCTGCTTCGCTTTGCCGGGTGATACCGCGGTAATGCGGATCCGTGCATCTGTTGCGGCACGCAAGAACTCATCGGTGTGTGACTGGGACATGCCGGTCTCCGTGGGGTGAGCTTTACGACTGCACACCAATTTTACATGCGTAGACGATCTGCTGATCCTTTCCAAAGCGCATGTCCGTGCGCCTGCTGCCACCATACCTCGGTCGACCTGGACCTGTTGCACGCTGCTATCGTTCCAATGCTGGCGGACCAGTTCGACATCCATCAGACATGCTTTGATTCAACCATCGGGACCGCCGCCTATGGGGCACCATTTGAGGGAAAAGATGATCGCCGCGCTATATGCCAGCGTCGTCAACCCGCGAGCGGCAGCCAGATCCAGAGCGCGATGAGCGTGGCCAACAGGACGGGGGGCGTGAGGATGAGCCCCACCTTCATGTACTGGCCCCACGTGATCCGCTGACCCTTGCCGGCAAGAACGTGCAGCCACAGAAGGGTCGCGAGCGAGCCGATCGGGGTTAGCTTGGGGCCAAGATCGTTGCCCACGACGTTGGCATAGATCATCAGTTCACGGGTGGCGGTAGGAACGTGCGCCCCGTCGATGGCAAGCGCGCCGACCAGCGTTGCGGGCATGTTGTTCATGACCGAGGCAAGCGCGGCCACCGCGAAGCCAGTGCCCACCGTGGCCACGAAGGTCCCCTGCGCCGCCAGCCACTCCAGGACAGCGCTCGCCGCGCCGGTCAGCCAGGCATTGCCCAGGCCGTAGACCACCAGATACATGCCGACCGAAAACAGCACGATCTGCCAGGGCGCGCCGCGCAAGATCTTGGTCAAGGCCATGGTAGCGCCACGGCCGCCTGTCGCCCAGCGGCCCGCAATCGCCATCAACACCAGCGCGGCCGCACCCGTCACCAAGGCGATGGGCACGCCTAGCGGTCCGGTCACAAAGTACGCAACGAGCAGCAATGCGAGAAGGGGCAAGGCGGCGCGGAAGACCGCCGTGTCGCGGATCACTTGGCGCGGCGCTTCGAGATCCTCGACAGGATAGGCGCGGGGAATGTCGTGCCGAAACCAAAGCCACAGGACAATCAGCGTCGCTCCGACCGACACCAGGTTCACCGGCACCATGACCGCTGCGTAGCGCCCGAACGACACGTCAAAGAAGTTCGCTGTGACGATGTTGACCAGATTGGAGACCACGAGCGGCAGGCTTGCCGTGTCAGCGATGAAGCCGCAGGCCACAGTAAACGCCAGCGCTCCAGCGGGCGGGAAATTCAAGCGCAGCAGGATGGCCAGGACGATCGGCGTCAGCAGAAGGGCCGCGCCGTCGTTGGCGAACACTGCAGCGATCGATGCGCCCAGCAGGACGATCAGCGGAAAGAGCTTTCGACCATTGCCGCCGCCCCAGCGGGCCACATGCAGGGCCGCCCATGCGAAGAAGCCGGCCGCGTCCAGGATGAGCGAGATGATGATGAGTGCGACGAAGGTGAAGGTCGCATCCCAGACGATCCCCCAGACCGTGCCAACATCGTTCCACCCGACAACGCCGGTGGCCAGAGCCACCGCGGCGCCGGCCATTGCCGACCAGCCTATGCCGAGTCCGCGCGGCTGCCAGCTGACGAACACAAGGGTGACGATGAAGATCGCGAGGGCAAGCATGCAGCGCTCCGGCAGGGGTTAGATGGAGCGCTGATTCACGCGCTTGGACAGTTCTTCGGCGTTCTCGACGCGCTCGGAATAGCGATCGGTCAGGTGCGCCGAGCGGCCACGCACGAGCCACGTGAATTTCACCAGCTCCTCGCAGACGTCGGCGACCCGCTGGTAGTAGGCCGACGGCTTCATGCGTCCCGCCTCATCGAATTCCTGGAACGCCTTGGCCACGGACGATTGATTCGGGATCGTGACCATGCGCATCCACCGGCCGAGCACGCGCAGCTGGTTCACCGCGTTGAAGCTTTGCGAGCCGCCGGAGACCTGCATCACCGCCAGGGTCTTGCCTTGCGTCGGGCGCTTGGCACCATCGGCCAGAGGTATCCAGTCGATCTGCGCCTTCATGATCCCGGTCATGGCGCCGTGGCGCTCCGGGCTGACCCAGACCATGCCTTCCGACCAATAGGCCAGTTCGCGCAGCTCGCTCACCTTCGGATGATCTGGAGCGGCCCCGTCGGGCAGCGGCAAGTCGTGCGGATCGAAGATCCGCACGTCGCAGCCGTACCAGCGCAGCAGCCTTCCAGCTTCTTCGGCCAGCAACCGCGAATAGGAGCGCTCCCGCAGCGAGCCGTAGAGGATGAGGATGCGGGGCGGGTGTCTTGGATCGCCGGGCGCCGCCAGTGCGTCGACGTCGATCGGCGTGAGTTGCGTCAGGTCGATGCTCGGTAGATCCATGGCAATGCGATCGATCACGTTGATGCTCCGCCTGTCGTCACGGTCTCGCCGTCTTCCTTGGTGAAGGAGGCGACTGGGCTGTCCAGCAGCGCAAGCACCTTCTCCGATGGCCGGCACAGCGCCACGCCCCGGTCGGAAACGACGATGGGACGGTTGATGAGGATGGGGTACGCCATCATCGCGTCCACCAGCTGCTCGTCCGTGAGCGCGGGATTGTCCAAGCCCAGCTCCACGTAGGGCGTTCCCTTCTGGCGCAAGAGAGCGCGAGGCGCGATGCCCATCGCGGCGATCAGCTCGATCAGCTTTTCGCGCGCCGGCGGCGTCTGCAGGTACTCGATGACCTCAGGATCTTCGCCGGACTGGCGCATCATTTCCAGGGTATTTCGGGACGTGCCGCAGGCAGGGTTATGGTAGATCGTCAATGCCATGATGATTTCCTCAAGCCACGTCGGGTCGAGGCGACGTGGTGCCCTCGAACTGGCCGATTTCGCCTACCTGCGCCGTCAAGGTCGCTCGCGACAGCGTGTGGATCGGTAGCGCGACGAACGCCTTGATGCGGTTCTCCATGTACACCAGCGCCTGCCGGAATGCGGCGCGCTGCCACATGTCCCCGCGCGTTTCGTGGCTAGGGTCCTCTATGCCCCAGTGCCCGGTGACCGGCTGTCCTGGCCACAACGGGCAGGCCTCGCCGGCCGCCTGGTCGCAGACGGTGAACACGAAATCCATACGCGGGGCATCCGGCACGGCGAACTCGTCCCATGCCTTGGAGCGCAGGCCCTCGACTGGGTAGTCAGCCTGACGCAGCGTCTCGATCGCCAGCGGGTGGACCTCCCCCTTGGGATGGCTGCCGGCAGAGAACGCATTGAAGCGGCCATCGCCGATCTTGCGGAGGACGCTCTCGGCGAGGATTGACCGGGCGGAATTGCCGGTGCACAGGAACAGGACATTGAAAGGCTGAGGCAGGCTCATGCGCAGGTCTCCGCAGTGCAAGGAGTGATGGAATTGAAGAGAGAGCCGCAGATCTCCGGATTTCCGGAGCAGCAATCCTCTGTGAGAAACGCAAGAAGCTGGCGCATGTCCTCGTAGCTCGCGGCGTACAGGACACGCCGCCCGTCGCGCCAGGAGCGCAGCAGGCTCGCGCGCTCCAGGGTCGCAAGGTGGAAGCTCATGCGCGTTGGCGGAATCGCAAGCGCTTCGGCGATTTCGCCCGATGGCATGCCATTGGGACCGGCGCGAACGAGCATCCGGAACGCGGCCAGGCGGTCGGAGTGTGCGAGGGCGGCGAGCGCTGAGACGGCGGACTCATCTTTCATTCGTCCATTCTACAAATATCCTTGTAGGATGCAAGAATAGAGGGCAATTCGGCGTCGATCAGGTCATGCCTGGCCTCGAAGATCCAGGGCCGGCGCCCCTTATCGACGCCCGTTGAGAAAAATGTGAGCGCTGCTTATGCGTTTGCGCTGCTAGGCGCGTAGAGCTGATGACCCGGCAGCGCGCACGCGCCGGCATAGACAAACGCCACGCTTTGCCGCGCCCGGGTGAAGGCCACATAGTATTTTGGTGGTGCGGTGATGCGTGACGCATCTGCCGTGCGCAGGTACTGCGTCAACGGCCCGTTGGGGAAGATCAGGACCCGGCTATACGTGCGGCCCTTGGACTGGCCGAAGTTCACCGCAAGCAGTCCGTCGCACGCCTGCCGCCGGTCATACCGAAGCACGGTTGGAGCAAATTCCTGCATATACGCAGCGACCTGCCCGGGAGCGACGAGATAGATGCCATCGTGCCCCGTGACCTCGCCATTGCTTGACTTGGTCCGTGGCATCTGCGGATAGAGCGCATCGGCCAAATCGCAGAGGGCCTGAACGCAGCGCAGGCTGATGAGGCGGTGATCGAGCTGGCATAAGCCGTCCGACTCCCAAACCTGGAACAAGGCTGCCAGATTTGGCCCGCGATACTGGCTGTGCCTTGATGCGTAGTTGGTCGCGTAGGTCGCCTGGCGTGTATCGCCTACCAAGGTGATGGCGATATCGCTCTTCAACAGCCGCTCGACCAGGTCCAGGTCGTAGCCGGCGAGGTCCTGGACTTCGTCGATGTACAACTCGTCGTACATGTCCGCCAGGCGCGCCATAACCTGGCCCTGGGTCAGCTCATCACAGCGCACAGCAAAGTCGGCCGCCCGATCGGAGTACATTCGGTTGCCGGCCAGATAGTGTCGCGCGACTTGTGAGCGTGGGGCGCGGTTGTCGGTGCGCCCGTCGACGAACAGGATCGTCTCGATCCGAGGCTGAGGGCAAAGCGCAGCCTGGTACGGGCGGATGCACTCGCGCAGCAGAAATCCATACCAGCTGTGCAACGTGACATTCGGGGGAACCGCACCGGCGTGCATCTCGAACGAACGCCGGATCTCTTCAAGGTTCTCCAGCGTGTAGGTGACGATGGCGATGCGGCGCAGCGGTCGCTCCAAGGCCTGCCGGACCAGCAAGGTGGTCTTGCCAGAGCCGGCCGCGGAGAGGAGTACCCGGTTAGGTGATGGCACGCTGGACATAGTCCGGGAACCTGATCGAATGCGGGCTGTTGAAGATCGCCAGGGCCGTGTCGGTTTTATGGCCTTTCATGTACTTGAGCAACGCCACCTCATCGGCGAATGACTTGCCCAGTACGGTGTTGAGCAAGGCCAGAGAATTGGCTCTGATCAGCTGCTCTTCCAGCGATGGAGCGCTCTCGTCGGAATCGTAGTAGATGGCGTTGGGATAGTCGGCGTAGCGTTCTTGCACAACAGCGATATCGCCATCGTTATCGGTGATCACTTTGGCTTGAATGTGCAGACGCTCTGCAATCTGCAAGAAGCGTTTAAACGCCAACGACTTGACCGAGATGATGTCCACGCCGCGGGCCAGTGGCGCCACGCCGTGGTGATCGCGGTAGGCACGCTGCACGATCAGTTCATCGGAAGGGCCTTCCACCAGAATCGCCTGTTTGGCCAGGATCAGCCGCAGTGTGTCGTGACCGGGCAGCTTCATGAAATAGTCGTGCGTATCGGATGGCAGCTGGTCCAGCTTCATCTGGCCCTGCGCACTGAACAGGATCACGTTGTCCACACCCAGCTTGTTCAGCACGAAGCTGCTGTGGGTGGCGATGACGACCTGCTGCGTTGAGGAGAGGGCCGCGATCTTGTCGATCAGCTGGGTCATGCTGGAGAACGACAAATGGTTCTCCGGCTCCTCGATCAGCAGCACGTGCGCCGCGCCCGCAGCGTGCATCGCCAGCTTCATCTTCACCGCGCTTTGTTCGCCCTTGCCGGCCTGGGTAAAGGGGAGCTCATCCAGATACGGCGACAGGCTGGTTTCCCACGTTGAGCGCGGCGATGTGTCCACGCCGACCGTCAGTGTCCGGTGACTGATGTCCCCGGTGTGCTCGGTCAGATAGGCATTGATGGCGGCCACATCCGCTTCTTCGGAGAAGCTCTGGCGCATGCGGCGGAAGCTCAGCGACAGCGAGACGCGTTGCGCAGGCGTCAGTGCCTGCTCGATGATGCCGGCGATATAGCGATCGGCGCCGGACAAGGTCTTGATACCGTGCGTGTCGATGATGGTCGAATCGAACGGAATACTGCGTGCGGTGACGCCATTGTGGGCGAAGGAGTACCAGCTCACCGTGTAGTACTCTACCGGTAAGCTGACCACGCCTTGGTGTTGCTGCAGGTAGGCGTTGAACTCCTCACGATAGTCGTCGTTGAGTTCGACCAGCAAGCGGATGCCGGCGGTATCGAAGCCTAGCGAATTGTTGGTGCCCCGCAGCGACGCCAGCGCCGCGTCGCTGCCTAGGTAGGCTTCGATGGCGATCCGCGGCGGTGATGCCGGCGTGCCTGCCTGAAGCGCCGCCAAGTACTCATTCACCGTAGGTTGGTGGAACAGATACGGCGTGAGCTCGTAGGCGAGGTTGCGCCCATGCAGCTGTCCGGTGACCACCGCGTGGATGGCCTCCAGCAGGGTGGACTTGCCGACCTCGTTGTCGCCCACCACCAAGTTCATGTGGGAATTGAGCGGCAAGTCTAGGTGGCGGAAAGACTTGAAGTTGTCGATGACGATACGTTCGATCGGCATGCACAGTCCCTTGCCCTTGATGGCCAAATAAGCTCAGTGGCGGAGCGTGCCCGCGCTCTCGGCCGGCCTCCTTTCCGCTCTGAGCCATATTACCCAGCGATCGCCCACCCATGGCGCCTTCGTACTACTTTTGGAGTCGGGAAGGATCAGGAGGCCCTTTACGCGGGATAATTCCACATTATCCCGTGCGAATTCACGGCCCACTGTCGCCCTGGTTGAGGGGTTGTTTAGTACGTAATTACATGGTATGTAATACGTTACGAAATAAACTGGAACGGCGCATGGCACGGTCTGGACTGTACAAAAGTGATGTGCAACGTGCTCGGGACAGCCTCCGGAGCGAGGGCAAGCACCCTTCGGTGGACGCCGTACGCGTGGCACTGGGCAATACAGGCTCCAAGACCACCATCCACCGCTACCTGAGGGAGCTGGAAGAAGAGGAAGGGCAAGGCGTAGGTGCCAAGATCGCCGTCAGCGACGCCCTGCAGGATCTCGTCGCCCGTCTTGCCGAGCGGCTGCATGCTGAGGCCGAAGCGGTGGTCGCCCAAGCGCAAGAGCGGTTCCAAGCCGAGCTGCACGACCGTACCCAAGCCCTTGAACAGGCCCGACAAGAGGCCGGTGACCTCAGGGCGCAGCTTCAGCGCACCGAGACGGCGCTGCACGCAGAACTCCAGGCGTGTGAAACAGCCAGACGCGACCTGGCCGGCCGCACCACCGAAGTGGCTCAGTTGGAGGAGCGCATTTCGGGCCTCACGGCGCGGCTGGCTGAGCACGAAAGCCACGCGCGCTCACTGGAGCAGAAGCACGAGCATGCCAGGGAGGCTCTTGAGCATTACCGCACCTCGGTCAAAGACCAACGCGAGCAGGAGCAGCGCCGGCACGAGCACCAAGTGCAGGAACTGCAGGTCGCCCTGCGGCAGGCCAACGAAGCGCTGACCACCAAGAACCACGACCTGGTGCAGCTCAACCGGGAAAACGGCCAGTGGCTGGAGCGTCACACCCGGCTGGAAAGGGAGTTGGCACAGGTGTGCCAGACCGTTGAGACTCAACAGCATGAGCTCGACACGCTGCGCCTAATAGCCGTCGAATACCAGGCACTGCAGGTGCGCTGGGGTCAAGACACTCAGAATTTGGAGGCGATCCGACAAGAGCTCGCCCAAGCCCGGGCCGATCTGACTCAGGAGCGCGAACGACGCGAGCACGCAGAGGCGGACACGCTGCGCGCCACGGTGCGTCTGAGCACCCTGGAGCCGCTTTTGGCCCAGCTACAGCCGGCCAGTGCTGGCGGCAAAGACTCCAAGAGGATCTCATCGGAAGAGACGCCGGCGGCGTAGCCTACGTCAGAGAACATCAGGCGCAACGATCGCAAGGAGCTTTGCTATGAGCGTAATAACGACGACACCACCGGAAATCACCCGTGCGGTGCGACGCTTGACCGACTCGGTCGTGCGCGGCGCGGAGCCGGTCTATCTTAGTGTTCAGCCGGAAGCCGATGCGATCGTCCATGAGTGCTTTCCGAACGTGCAAGCCAAGATCGCCCGGGACGGTGGCCAGATGCTGTGCGGTTGGCAGCTGTGGGAGTGGCCGCACGTGCTGGTGGAGGCGGAGTTCCATGCCGTGTGGGTCAGCCCGGCTGGGGAAATGGTCGACATCACGCCAAAGCCCGAAGGTGAGACACGCATTCTTTTCGTGCCCGATCCACGCAGACGCTATGAGGGATTGGCCATCGACAACGTCCGCATGCCGCTACGAGACGATCTGTTGATCAGGCATTTCATCCAGATGTCCGAAGCAATCGTTCGAGTCATGAACCGTGGCGAGCGAGCATCCCAGTATGGTCACATCAGTGTTCCCGCCGATGAGATCCAGCCACTTCTGCAAGCGAGGGATTTTCTGGGCCAGTCACTCGCTGCAGGACTGCGCGAGCATACGCCATGCCTGTGTGGCAGCGGCAGCAAATACAAGCGCTGTCATGGCGCGCAAGTGGAAGCGTTCTTCCGTCGCTGAAGGTGGTGTGGTGCCCCTGGTCGGAATCGAACCGACGTGTACGCGCTTATCTGGCGCGTGCTCTCACCGGGGTATAAGGCCGGCGCTCTGACCATCATGAGCAACAGGGGCGTGATCAATCAACGCGATCACGCCGGTATTCGATAGTCGAGAGGAGGCTGGTGCTTCATGTCGACCATCATAGCTCAGGTTTGACAGCCATCAAGCATGGGAGCTTGAGTGTGCACCTGAGAGCAGAGCGTTATCGTCCTAGTGCGACTTAGCCCTACGCCTCGATGCCTATCCTCGCTTGAGCATTGCCGCCAATGGTGCTGGCGCCAGATGGCAGCCACCAGGGGCTACTGCTCGGCTTTATGGTCGGTTATGGGGAAAACCATAATTATGATTTTTCTCATAATTTCCAGTCTTGGCCTGTTGCTGGCAAGGTGACCCGCTTGAGGAGAGGCAGCCGGGATAGCCTTCGCGTCAACCAAACCGGCTCCGCACTGGCGGTTTGGATACAAGAAGTCATCAATCTTCCTCGCGGGAGCTGACTGGAAGAAGCAGTTGCCAGTACGCGACATCAACCCATTGGCCGAGCTTGTAGCCAACCTGCTCGAAGTGCGCGACCTTCTTGAATCCCAGCGCCTCATGCAGCCGGGCGCTTGCGTCGTTCGGTTGAGCGACGCCGCCAATGATCGCATGTAGCTCTAGGCCCCGCAGTTCCTCGATCAGTTTTCCATACAGGGCTGTCCCCAACCCGCGGCCGCGATGCCCATCCGCCAGGTAGACCGTGGACTCCACCGAACTCTGGTAGGCCTTTCTTGCTCGCCACTGAGTGGCGTAGGCGTATCCAACGACCTGATCGCCTTCCAGCGCCACGAGCCAAGGCAGACCAATGCTCTGGACGTCTGCGATACGCTTGACCATCTCGACCGATGTGACAGGATCCATCTCGAACGTGATGCGGGTGTTGGCGATGTAGTAGTTGTAGATGTCAGCGAGAGGCTGGGCGTGGACGGAACTGGCCGAAATGACGGTCACTGTCACAGCGATGGGGTTCCTTTGTCGATGGGGCGGATGACTCGGATCATAGGTACTTGTCCATGCAAACGGTACTGGGCGGACAGGCTCTGCAGCTGCTGGCGCAACCGAAACCTGATCCGGCTGTTGCCGACGAAGCGCCGGGCAGGAAGGGGGTGATCTTGGATTAGTCGGTTGAAGCGCCGTTTTATCCGGCAACCTCATGTTTTTACGAAAGAAATCGGATTCTGTGAGTCATTTCTACACGTATGTCGGCTGAACCCCATCCCGTGCAAAACGTGACGGTGCCGGCGACGCGCATCGCCGACGCAGGGAAGTGCGGATGGCGCACCGCGTCGATGGTCCGCCCCAAGGACACCCACCGATGAGCACACGTCCGGAACCGGTATCGCACTTGCTGCGCGCCTTCGTCGCCGTGCTCGGCCGCGGCGAACGCCTGCGCATTGCCGGGTACGTGCTGCTGTCGCTGCTCGGCGCGCTGGCCGGCGCGCTGGCCGCGGTCGCGCTGGTGCCGCTGGTGCAACCCGGCCACGTGCTGACCCTGGCCGGCCACCCCTTGCCGTTGCCGACCGGCTTCCTCGCGCAGACCCTGCTGTTCGTTGCCGCCAGCAGCGGCTTCGCCCTGCTGCGTTGGTGGGGCACACGACTGGCCGCGGACCTGGCCAGCCGCCACGCGCTGGACCTGCGCCGGCAGGTGCATGCGCGCCTGCTGCAGGCGCCGCTGCCGACCCTGGCCGACGCCAGCTCGGCGGAAATCGCCAACCTGCTCACCTACAACGTCGAGATCGTGGTGCAGGGCTTCAGCGCGCTGCTGCAACTGCTGGTGGCGGCGATCACCGCGGCGGTGAGCCTGGCCGCGGCGTTCCTGGTCTCGCCCATGCTGGTGCTGGCACTGCCGCCGCTGCTGGCGCTGGGCCTGCTCGCCTTCCGCATCGCCGGCCACGAACAGGCTCGGGTCAGCCGCGAGTACGTCGCCGACATGACCTGGCTGTTCTGGCTCAGCGAGGATTTCCCGCGGCGCCTGCGCCACGTGCGCTCGTTCGCCCGCGAGGCGCGCGAGCAGGAAGCCTACGAGGCGATCGCCGGTCGGCTCGCCTATGGCTACGCGCGCCAGCAGGCGCTGGTCGCCTCCGGCCGCCTGTTGCTGGAACTGGCGGCGGTGGCGGCCATCGCCGCGATCATGCTGCTGGCCGGAGTGTGGCACGGCATCGACCGCGGCGCGCTGATCACCGTCGGCCTGCTGCTGGGGCGGCTGCTGCCGTACCTGGTCTCGACCCGGCAGAGCGTGCAGCAACTGCGCTCTGCCGCGCCTGCGCTGGAATTGTGGCAGCGCTACGTCGCGCTCGGCACGCTGCCAACGCCACCTGGCACCGTGGCGGCACAGCCCAGTGCGGCGACAGAAGCGACGGCGCCGATCCAGATCGAACGCATCGGCCTGGCGCCGCCGCTGGCCGCGGTGGCCTTGACCGATCTGGTCCTCGCACCGGGCACGCTGACCCTGATCAGCGGCCCATCCGGCGTCGGCAAGAGCAGCCTGATGGACGCGCTGGCCGGCATGGTCGCGCCACCGCAGTTCGCCGCGCACTGCGATGGCCGCGCGCTCGACTTCGCCGGCTATCGCGCCGCGCTGCAGCCCTTGGCCTATGTCGCCCAGGGCGTGCGGCCCTGGCAGCACAGCGTGCGGCAGTGCCTGGCCTGGGCGGCGCCGGCGGCGAGCGAGGCGGCGATGTGGGAAGCGCTACGCGACGTCGGCCTGGCCGCGCGCCTGCAGGGCGGCGCCGGCCTGGAC
>NZ_AQOI01000066.1:0-1262 GCF_000364665.1 Xanthomonas sp. SHU 199 | reverse complement strand
CGGGCTGCCGCCGGCGCAGCCGATCGCGCTGTCCGCCCTGGCGACCGGGTGAGGCCGCTGCCGTGCGCTGGGCCTGCATCCTGTTGCCGCAATTGGCGCTGGACACCGTCCTGCGTCGCTGGCCGACGCCGGACGAACCGCTGGCGCTGCTCGACGGCCCGCCGCAGCGGCGCACGCTGAAGGCGGTCAACGCCGCCGCGTGCGCCCGCGGCCTGCGCCCCGGACAATCGCTGGTCACCGCGCAGGCGCTGTGCGATCGCTTCGCCACCGCCCTGCACGATGCCGAAGAAAGCCGCCGCAGCCAGCAGTTCCTCGCGGCGTGGGCGTACCGCTTCAGTTCGCTGGTCAGCACCGACTACCCCGGCGCGCTGCTGCTGGAGATCGAAGCCAGCCTCGGCCTGTTCGGGCCGTGGCCGCGTTTCGAGGCGCGACTGCGCGAGGAACTGACCGCGCTGGGCTTCCGCCACCGCATCGTGGTCGCGCCGCACCCGCTGGCCGCACGCGCGCTGGTCAATGCCCACGACGGCATCGCCCTGCTCGACAACGCCGCGCTGCAGCGCGCGCTGGGGCAGTTGCCGATCGCCCGCGCCGGGCTGTCGCCGGCCCTGGCCGAGGGCTTCGCGCGGATGGGCCTGCGCCGCCTGCAGCAGCTGTTCGCACTGCCGCGCACCGCGCTGGCGCGGCGCTATCCGCCGGCCCTGCTGCAGCACCTTGACGCGTTGCGCGGGCAGGCGCCGCTGCCGCTGCAGTACTACCTGCCGCCGGACCGCTTCGATGCCCGCGTGGAACTGGGCTATGCCACCGAATCCAACCAGGCGCTGCTGTTCCCGCTGCGTCGCCTGACCCAGGACCTGGCCGCGTTCCTGGCCGGGCGCGACGGCGGCGTGCAGCGCTTCCGCCTGCTGCTGGAACACGAGGACCTGGAGCCAAGCGTGGTGCCGGTGGGCCTGCTCGCCGCCGAGCGCGATGCGGCGATGCTGTTCGAACTGGCGCGCGGACGCCTGCAGCAGGCCAGCGTGCCGGCACCGGTGCAGGCGCTGCGCCTGTGCGCCGACGAACTGCCGCCGTTCGTGCCGGCCGCGCGCGAACTGTTCGACGAGCGCGCGCAACAGGCGCTGCCGTGGGAGCAACTACGCGAACGCCTGCGCGCACGCCTGGGCGACGACGCCGTGCATGGCCTGCGCGCGCACGCCGACCATCGCCCGGAACTGGCCTGGCGCGCCGAATCCAGCACGGCGCGCAGCACGGCCACACCCGCCACC
>NZ_AQOI01000065.1:0-9222 GCF_000364665.1 Xanthomonas sp. SHU 199 | reverse complement strand
CAGGCCTTCGCTGGCCCTGGCCGGCGAAGGCCTGGCGGTGGCGCTGGTCGAGGGCCGCGAGCCGCCGCGCTGGTCGGCCGACACGCCGGACCTGCGCGTGTACGCCTTCGCCCCGGACAATGCGGCGCTGCTGCAGGGCCTGGGCGTGTGGCCGCAGGTCGTCGCCAGTCGCGCCAGCGCGTACCGGCGCATGCGCGTGTGGGATGCCGGCGGCGGTGGCGAACTGGCCTTCGACGCCGACACTCTGGGCCGCGACCAACTCGGCTGGATCGTCGAACACAATCTATTGGTCGAACAGCTGTGGGCGGCGCTGCCGGCGGCCGGCGTGCAGGTGCATTGCCCGGCACGGGTGGAGGCGCTGGAGCCGTCGGCCGAGCGTGCGCGCCTGCGCCTGGACGACGGCAGCCGCCTGGACGCGCGTCTGGCGATCGCCGCCGACGGCGCCGAGTCCACGGTGCGCGGGCTGGCCGGACTGGACGCGCCGGCGCACGACTACGGCCAGCGCGGCGTGGTCGCCTTCGTGCAGACCGAACAGCCGCACCAGGACACGGCCTGGCAGCGTTTCCTGCCGGGCGGCCCGCTGGCGTTCCTGCCGTTCGCCGACGGCCGCAGCTCGATCGTGTGGACCTTGCCCGAGGCCGAGGCGGCGCGGGTGCTGGCGCTGGACGATGCGGCGTTCGGCGCCGAACTGACCCAGGCCTTCGGCGCCCGCCTGGGTGCGGTGCGCGCGCTGTCGCCGCGGCTGGGCTTCCCGCTTCGCCGGCAACTGGTGGAGGCCTACCAGCGCGGTCGTCTGCTGGTGCTGGGCGATGCCGCGCACGTGGTGCATCCGCTGGCCGGGCAGGGCGTCAACCTGGGCCTGCGCGACGTCGCCGCGCTGGCGACACTGGTGCGGCAGGCGCAGACGCAGCGGGTCGACTGGGCGGCGCCGCAGCGGTTGGCGCGCTGGGCGCGTGGCCGCCGCAGCGACAACACCGTGGCCGCCTACGGCTTCGATGCGATCAACCGGCTGTTCTCCAACGACGAGCTGCACCTGACCCTGCTGCGCGGCCCGCTGCTGGGCCTGGCCAGCAAGCTGCCGTTGTTGATGCACGGTTTCTGGAAGCGCGCTTCCGGCGTGTGACCGCGCGCTCCGGCCGGACGCGGCGGCCGCAGATTCGACCACGCGCGGCGAGCGGCGCCCGTCCCCTCAGCCGCCCCTTCGGGGGCACCTTCTCCCGGAGGGAGAAGGAAGCGCCAGCGTCGGCTGGTTTGCTTGAGCCCCTCTCCCCTCGGGAGAGGGGTTGGGGTGAGGGTAGGGCGCGAAGCGCAGCACGCAGGCCGCGTTCCTGCCATGGAGAACGACGATGCAAGACGCGACCCGGACGCAGACCGTGGATCTGCTGATTTCCCACAGCCAGGTGCAGTTGCGTGCCCGCACCTTCGACGAGGCCGCCTGCCGCTGGGGGCCGCGCAACCTGGAGCAGGGCGCGGTCCTGCATCGCGACTACGTGGTGTTCGATCCGTTGCCCGAGGACGCGTTCGGCGCGCAGGTGCACCTGGTGCTGGCCGAGGCGTTCGCGCCCGATCCGCGTGCGCAGCGGCGCACGCAGGTGCCGTTCCGGGTGAATCCGGATGCGCGGGTGCAGGTGGCGTCCGCCGCCGAGGCCTTCGATGTGACACTGGCGCTGCAGCCTGGCGACTACGCGCTGTACTACGAAGTCTGCGAAGGCGACGACGAGGTGTATTACCGGCTCACCCTGGTGCCGGCGGCGCAGCCGGTCGCGGCGCGCTATCTGCTGGACGATCCCTGGGGCGGGGCGCGGGATGCGCCGCTGCAGGAGGGACTGCTTTAGCTGTCGTCAGCGCGGTGAGCGAGGCCGAGCGGCGGGGTGGCGTGGTGGAAGACACGCGCTGCGAGGAGATCGGGTCGATGCAGCGGCGATGGCGGCGTCAGTGTGGGTGATGCGGTTGCGCGGTGCTGTGGCGCTCGCGTTGCCGGTGTCTGCGGTGTTGTCGCTTCAGAAAACAATCGCGCCGCATGCGGCGGGAAGGCCGCAGGCGGCGCGCGTGGTGGAGAGGGTGCGGGTGAGTCTACGCGTGGGTCGCGTCACGTCGACATCCAGCCTTCCAGGTCGGGCTTGCTCAGGCGGCCGTGGTGATGCACGTCGACGGCATCGAACTCGGCGTACAGCGTCGGGTCGGCTTTGGCTTCGGCGCGGCTGATGTAGCCGTCATGGTTGCGGTCGAGCTTGGCGAAGTCGATGTGGTAGTCGCCGACGATCGAGTTGGGTTCGACCGAGGTGACATTGATGATCTGGCCGTTCTGGTGCAGGGTCACTTCGTCCGGCGCCGACTGCGCCATGGCCAGCGCCGGCGCGGCAAGCAGCGCGAACGCGAACGGGACGAGACGAGGAACGATGCGGTTCATGGCACGACTCCTGTTGCTGGGAAGGAGTCAAGAACATAGGCCTGGCCGAATTAATCGACACTAAAAAAATCGGGCGTTCGCATCTGCGCGTCGGCGCTGTTTAGCAAGCGTTTCCAATATGCCTTGGGCCGCGACCGACGGCGTCCCGGCGTCCTTCATGGCGGCGCCGGGACGCATGTCGCTGCGGCTACAGCCAGCCGGCGAGCTGCTCGCGGCTGAGGCGACCGCTGCGGGTGGTGTCCAGCGCGTCGAACTCGTCGGCCAGCGACGGATTGGCCTGCGCTTCGCTGCGGCTGATATAGCCGTCGTGGTCGGTGTCCAGCGCCTCGAAGTCGATGCGGTAGCTGCCGGCCACACGGTCCGGCTGGATGCTGCGCACGGTCACCTGCGCTTCGCCGGGCGTGGCCGGCAACTGCACCTGGTGAGTGACCACGCCATTGCTGAGCGGCTGCGCGCGCACGTTGACCGGCACGTCGCGCAGCGGCTCGGTGGTGGCGCTGGAGGCAGTGTTGAGATTCTGCGCCGCGGCCGGCGCGACGCAGGCGCACAGGCAGCAGAGCAGGGCGAGGGAACGGCAGGACATGGACACAACGGACTCCAGTATGGCGATGGATGGCGGCCCCGGCTCAGCCGGGGATGAACGGAAACGCGAGCTTCAACAGGCCCTTCAGCCCGCCCTCGGCGGTGCTGGCGACGGCCTTGGCGCCGAGGCTGTTGAGCGCGCGGCGCACGTCCTCCCAGCGTAGCTTGCTCACGTCCTTCTTCAATAGATCGGCGACCTCCTCGGCGGTGGGCGCCAGCTTCTGCAGTTCGTGCGTCACCTTCTCCGGCTCCGGTTGCAGGTAGCCCCAGCGCTCGGCGATCTTCAGCAGCGTGTCGAAGCGCACCGCCATCACGTCGCGGTTGCGCTCGTACACGGGCATGGCGCCGACGTCGACGATGGCCTGTTCGAAGCGCTGCTGGTCGTCGGGATGCTCGATGCGGATCGCCAGGAAGCCGTCCTTCTTGCTGCGCTCGCTGACATGCTTGGCCCCGGCGCGCAGGTTGTCCTCGGTCAGCACCGTGGCGACGATGCGCTGCAGCGCCGCCTCGTTGTCCTCCGGCACCAGCGCACGCCAGCGAGCATAGCCGTCGCGGCGCAGGCCCTTGACCTTGGCCGGGGTCACCCGCAGGCGCATCGCCACTGCGTTGTTGGAATCGCTGCGCGAGATCGCGCCGTCGCGTTCCAGCAACACGAAGATCAGCAGTTCCAGGTCGCGCTTGGTCAGCGACTGGAAGCCCTGCAGCAGGGTCAGGCGCAGGAATTCGTCGGCGAAGCCGGCCGGGTTGTTCAGTTCGATCGGCTGCATGTGCGCGGCCCTCCAGTCAGTGCAGCCAGGATGCCAGGCAGCCATTGCGCGGGCTGAGACACCGCTGCGATACGCATCCCATCAGCGTCCGTGCTCGCGGCCGGGGCGGTCGCTGCGGAAGGTTTCGATCGCGCCGCGGTCCTGCAGGGTCACGTCGACATCGCGTCCGTCGGCGCCGCCGAAGGCCAGGTTGGTGGGCTTGCGGCCCTTGGTCGCGACCTCGTGCAGCAGCGTGCCGTCGGGCGCCAGCACGATCACCTTGCCGGCGTCGTAGCGGGCCACGTACAGGTTGCCGTCGACGTCGCAGCGCATGCCGTCCAGCCCGGCGTCGGCGAAGCTGGCGAACAGCCGCTTGTTGGACACGGCGCCGTCGGCGGCACGGTCGTAGACCCAGATCCGCCGCTGCACGCTCTCGTTGACGTACAGGCGCTCGCCGTCGGGGCTGATCTCGATGCCGTTGGTGGTGCCCATGCCGGTCTCGATCAGATGCGCGCTGCGGTCGCGGTCGATGCGCCACAGCTGGCCACCATTGTGCTTCCAGTCCGGGTCGCTGGCGTACAGGGTGCCGTCCGGCGCCATCGCGATGTCGTTGGGCTGGAACGCGCCCGGCAGCGTGGCGTAGACCTCGATGCGCTTGCTGCGCAGGGCGATGCGCAGGATGCGGTGCTGGCCGTAGTCGGCCACGTACATGCGCCCGCGGCGGTCGAAGCGGATGCCGTTGCCGATGCTGCCGTTGGGAAGATCCACGAACAGCGTGGCCTGGCCGCGGCCGGTGGCGTCGCGCTGGACCCGGCCGATGCTGCCGTCGTGGGCGAAGTTGACCACGTACAGCGCACTGTCCGGGCCGGTCGCAGGGCCTTCGATCTTGTCGGTGAATACGCCATCGCCGACCAGGTCGCGGGCGTGGAACAGGGGCTCCTGCGCGCCGGCGGAGGCAGCCAGCAGCAGGGCGAGGGCGGCAAGCAGTGGGCGGCAGCGCATCGGGTGTCCGAACGGCGGGGGAGGCGGCAGTGTGCCAGAGGCCCCGGCGCATCGCGCGATAGCGCTCACAGTGCCGATGCCGCGCCAGCGGTTAGGGTGAAGCATCCTTCCGGTCGGAGTTGCGCATGGAGCCGTCCTCGCCGAATCGCCGCCGCCTGTTGCTGGCCGGCCTCTCCGCCACCGCCGCCGGCATGCTCGGAGCGTCCACGTGGGCGGCCACGCCGGCACGACGCCGCAAGTCGCTCGGCGTGGCCCTGGTCGGCCTGGGCGAGTACGCCAGCAGCCGACTGGCCCCGGGGCTCGCCCTGACCAGGCACTGCCGCCTGGCCGGCATCGTCACCGGCTCGCCGCAGAAAATCCCGCAGTGGCAGGCGCGCTATCGCATCCCGGATCGCAACGTCTACAGCTACGACGAGCTGGAGCGCATCGCCGACAACCCGGACATCGACGTGGTCTACGTGGTCACGCCCACCCATCTGCATGCGCCGCTGAGCATCCGCGCCGCCGCCGCCGGCAAGCACGTGTGGTGCGAGAAGCCGATGGCGCTGCACGCCGAGCAGGCGCAGGCGATGATCGAGGCCTGCGCGCGCAACAAGGTGCGGCTGAGCATCGGCTACCGCATGCAGCACGAGCCCAACACCCGGCGCCTCATCGCCCTGGCCGGCGAACGCCCGTTCGGGGCGATGCGCAGCGTGCGCGCCGAGGCGGGCTATGCCGGCTACGGCGACACCGACCCGGCGCAGCGGCCGTGGCGGCTGCGCGCGCAGTACGGCGGCGGTGCGATGTACGACATGGGCGTGTATCCGCTCAACGCGGCGCGCTACACGACCGGCGCCGAGCCGCTGGCGGTCAGCGCGCGGCGATCCACCGATCGGCCGGCATTGTTCGACGAGGTCGACGAGCACATGCACTTCACCCTGGAGTTCCCGCACGAGGTGATCGCCAGCTGCGCGGCCAGCTTCGGCCGCACCATAAACCTGCTGCGCGCCGAGTGCGCGAAGGGCTGGTACGAACTGGCGCCGTTCCAGGCCTACGACGGCGTGCGCGGCCGGGCCAGCGATGGCCGCCTGTTCGACGCGCGGGTGTACCACCAGCAGGCGCTGCAGATGGACGAGGACGCGCTGGCGATCCTGCAGGGCACGCCGCTGCGCGTGCCTGGCGAGGAAGGCTTGCGCGACATGCGCATCGTCGATGCCATCCAGCGCTCGGCGCGGGAGGACGGGGCGCGGATCGTGCTGTAGCGGTGGCGGCGCCAATGCGCTCGTCACAGGAGCGGCTTCAGCCGCGATGGCTTTCCCGGGAAACCCATCGCGGTCGAGCCGCTGCTACGAAACACCGCATGTGGACGCGCGACCGCTCAGCCGGGGATCGCCAGCACCGTGATCTCTTCGCGGTCGTGGTAGAGCTGCTTGGCGCGCAACTGCAGCGGGCGCTCGGCGCGTTCGGCGAACAGGTCCAGGCACAGCCGGGTCTCGTCCCAGCGCTTCTTCATCGGCAGCTTCAGGTTGAAGATCGCGTGCCGGCACCAGCCCTCGCGGAACCAGGTGGCCATGCGCTCGGCGACGCGGCGCGGCTGCTCGACCATGTCGCAGACCATCCAGTCCAGCGGCTGCGGCGGTTTCCAGTGGAAGCCGTCGGCGCGCAGGTGGTCGACCAGGCCGCTGTCGAGCACATGCTGGCGCAGCGGGCCGTTGTCCACGCTGGTCACGTGCAGGTGCTGGCGGGTCAGCACCCAGGTCCAGCCGCCGGGGGCGGCGCCGAGGTCGGCCGCGCGCATGCCCGGGCGCAGCAGCGTCTCGCGCTCGTGCGGGGTCAGCAGCGCCAGCAGCGCTTCTTCCAGTTTCAGCGCCGAGCGCGAGGGCGCCTCCGGCAGCAGCTTGAGGCGCGGAATGCCCAGCGGCCACGGCGCGCTGTCCTCGCTGTCGGCCACCGCCAGCAGGGCGTGGGTGCCGGTCACGAAGCACACGTGCAGGCGCGGCAGCCGCGGCTGCGGCTTGTCGCTGAGCAGGCCGGCCTTGCGCAGCGCCGGGCGCAGCGCGTTGCCGAAACTGCGCGCCAGGCCCGACAGCGGCTTGCCGGCGTCCGAGTCCGGATGTTCGACCCACAGGTCGCCGAAGCGCGGCTGTCCGGCAAGCGCCTGCAGGATCGGCGCGATGCGGTCGCTGGCCGGCAGCTCGCGCAGGTCGGCCAGCAACTGCAGCTTCTGCCGGGCGAAGATCAGCCCGCGCCAGGGCAGCGCCTGCGCCGGCACCGCGGTGTCGCTGAGCAGCAGCGCGTAGCCGCTGTTGCGCTCGGTGCGCGCGTAGGCGGCCAGCCCGGCCTCGCCGGCGCGGGCGTTGAGCTCGGCCGCCAGTTCGGGTTCGAAGCCGGGCCGGCAGTAGCACAGCAGGCCATGGACCAGCGGGCCGTTCTCGGAGGACATGGGCAAGCCTTCCGGCGGGGTCAGTAGCGGGGGCTGTCGAGTTCGCCGTAGCGGCGCAGCACCGCGCAGGCGGCGTCGCGGTGCAGGCCGCGCACCACCTCGATGCCGCGGCGTTGCAACTCGCCGACCCAGTCCGCCGGCAGCGGGCCTTCGTCGAACGGGGTCAGCGCCATCACGTCCTCGGCGCTGGCGCCGATCAGCAGGCGGTCGATGCCGGCCCAGATGGTGGCGCCGTAGCACTGGCAGCACGGCTGCGAGGAAGTAGCCAGGGTCACCGGCGACAGCACCGCGTTCAGCCGCGGGGTCTGCAGGCGCTGCTGGGCCAGCATGTAGGCCATGTTCTCGGCATGCGCAAGCGAGGTGGTCTGCGGCACCACCCGGTTCACGCCGACGGCGATGATGCGGTGGTCCGGGCCGAACACCGCCGCGCCGAACGGGCCGCCGCTGCCGGCGTCCACGTTCAGCCGCGACAGTTCCACCGCCAGCGCGACCTTGTCGGTATCGCTGGCGTAGACGGCCTGCGGATCGACCGCCTCGTGAATCCAGGCGGGCAGGGTGAGGTGGACTTGCGCGTAGAGCATCAGCGGACGGGTTCGGCAGGCTGGGGGGCGCGCAGTGTATCGGCTTGCGCGGCGCGCGCGCTGCATTGCCCGGCCACGCACGAGCAGCCGGCGATCGCGCGCGAGCCGCACACGCTCATGCGCCCGCTGGCCTGGCACTGCGCCATCACGCCCTGCGGATCGGTAGGGCTGTCGCGGTTGACGCAGGCCGGCATCGCGCCGCAGCAGTTGCCGACGTTCTTGACGGTGCAGTCGGCATCGGTGCGGCAGCTGGTGTCGACCTTCACCGGCAGGCCGGGCGCGGATGCCGTGGGTGCCGGCGCCGGCTCCGATGGCTTGGCGGTTTCGCTGCGCGCGCAGGCGCTGGACAGCAGCACGCCGACGAGCAGGCACAGGGAGCACAGCAACGACGCGAAATGGCGGGACATGGCGATCTTCCGTGCGGTGGAGTGCGGCCATGGTAGCAACCCACCGCGCCGCCGCCGGGTCAGCGGCGCACGACCGTCATCGCGTCGGCGCTTTCCTCCGAGATCCGCAGCGCTGTGCCGTCCAGCGCCTGGTGCAGCGCCTTGCGGATGCTGACCTGTCCCTTCACCGCGTTGACCGGCAGCGAGGCGAGGCCGGGATCGCGATACACGACCATGCAGCCGGTGGCGTGGGCCAGTTGCTGCGAGACCTCATCGAAGCGCCCGGCCGGCAGGTCGTAGGCATGGTCGGGGACGGTGTCGCACTTGCCGGTTGCCGCCGGTGCGCTGGCGTTGGCGGCCGAATCCGGTGTCGCGGCGGAAGGTGCGGTGGAGGCGTTGCTGCAGCCGGCGAGTGCGAAGACCAGCGCGAGGACGGGGCAGCAACGGCGCAGGAGGGGGTGCATGGCGCGATTCCCGTGAGAGGACCTGCGCCAGTCTAGGCAGCGCCGCTTAACCGGGCTTGGCTTCGTGCGCTGCGGGCTGCGGCCGCGCGTGCACCAGCGTGCACCACAGCACGCCGCCGAGCAGGCAGGCGATCGCCAGCAGTTCCAGCGCGGTCGGCCAGCGCTGCTCCCAGAGGAAGCCGTACAGCAGCGCGAACACGGTCTCGAACACGATCATCTGCCCGACCAGGGTCAGCGGCAGCAGCCGGCTGGCGTGGTTCCAGCAGGCGTTGCCGATCACCGAAGCGAACAGCGCCAGCACCAGCGCCATGCCCCAGAAGCGCATCCAGTCGGCGCCGGCATGGGCCGTGCCCGACAGGGCGAACGCCGGCAGCGCCAGGGTCAGGGCCAGCGCGCCGGTGACCACGCCGGTCAGCAGCGACCAGTCGCGGCCGGACAGGTCCGGGCGCCGCCGCAGCCAGCGCGCGTTCTTGATCGAGTAGGCGGTCCAGCAGGCCAGCGCGCCGACCGCGCAGGCCAGTCCCGTCGCCCGCAGGCCGAGGCTGGCGGGAATGTGCGGCCGCGCCACGGCCAGGGTCTGCACCGCGACCAGCGCCACCCCGAGCACGCACAGCGCGCAGGGCGCGGCG
>NZ_AQOI01000064.1:0-26872 GCF_000364665.1 Xanthomonas sp. SHU 199 | reverse complement strand
ATCCGCCACGGCGACACCGCCAGCACCCGTGCGCCACAGCGCGCCGCGGCCCGCCGCAGCGGCGCGTGCTCGCCCTGCGGGCGCAGCGAGATCAGGGTCCAGGCCGGGGCGGCGGTTGCATGCGCGCTCATGCCAGGCATTATGCGAGCCCCCACCGGCAGCACAATCGCACCATGGCAGCGGATCTTTCCTTCGAGGCGTTCCTGCAGCAGTTGCAACGGCAGTTCCAAGCCATGCCGCCGGTGGCGGCGCTGCAGGTCGCCGTGCACGAGTATGCCGAGCAGCGCCTGCAACTGGTCGCACCACTGGCGGCCAACATTAACGACAAGGGCAACGCCTTCGGCGGCAGCCTGGGCTCAGTGATGACCCTGGCTGGCTGGGGACTGGTCAACTGCGAGCTGCACCGCGCCGGCCTGCAGGCCGACGTCTATGTCGCCGACAGCCAGGTGCGCTACCTGTCGCCGCTGTACGCCGATCTGCATGCCCAGGCCAATGCCGACGCGGAGGCCGACTGGGCCGTGTTCGTGAATACCTTCCGCCAGCGCGGCCGCGCCCGCATCGGCATCCAGGCCCAGGTCGGCGCGCCCGGCGCGGCCGCTGCGGCGACCCTGAGCGGTCGCTTCGTGGCCCTCGCCAAGGGGTAGGATGCGCGGATCGCGCGCCCCGCGCGCCGCCACCTGGACGCCGCCATGCCCTCGATGTTCCGCGCGCTCGCGCTGCTGTTGCTGCTGGGCTGGACCGGCGCGGCCGTGGCCGGCAGCCGCGCGCAACAGCGCAAGCTCGACGATCTGCAGACCGCCTACGCCGCGGCGGTGCGCTGGAGCGAGTTCGAGACCGCCTGGCAGGTGGTCGACCCGGCCTACCGCCAGGCGCATCCGCTGACCGACCTGCAACTGGAGCGCTACCGGCAGATCCAGGTCTCCTCCTACAAGGTCGGCGGCGGCGCGGTCGGCGACGGCGAGGCCCTGCGCGAGATCGAACTGGGCGTGATCAACCGCAATACCCAGGCCGAGCGCATCGTCCGCTACCGCGAGCGTTGGCGCTGGGACCCCGAGGCCAAGACCTGGTGGCTGCAGGATGGCCTGCCGGACCTGTGGAACGGCCAGTAGCGCGGTCGCCGAGCTGTGCGACAATCGGCGCCCGCTTCCAGCCCCCGAGTCCCGTGAACTTCGAAGAACTGCTGGCCTTCGCCGGCCGCAACCCGATGCTGGCCCTGGCCCTGGTGGGCCTGACCATCGCCCTGATCGTCACCGAAGTGGCGCGCCTGTTCCGTGGCTACAAGAGCCTGCGGCCGGCGGAGCTGACCCGCCTGATCAACGCCGGCAATGCGGTGGTGGTCGACCTGTCGGCCTCGGCCGATTTCGAGAAGGGGCACATCGCCGGCAGCCGCAATGCCACCGCCAGCCAGTTCGGCCCCGAGCACAAGCTGGTGGCCAACGCCAAGGCGCAGCCGGTGGTGCTGGTCTGCCGCACCGGCACCACCGCCGACGGCGCCGCCAAGCAGTTGAAGAAGGCCGGCTTCGAGCAGGTCTACGTGCTCGAGGGCGGCATCGCCGCCTGGCAGCAGGCCGAGCTGCCGCTGGTCAAGGGCCGCTGAGACAGCGCGTCCGGCCAGACCTCGAGGGTCGCGGCCGGCGTGTGATAATCCCGTTTCTTTCTGTTACCGAATCCACCGGAGTCAAGCAATGTCCGACCTCACCAACAACGGCGCCGCGGCGCCGGCCGACGCCGCGGCCGGTCCCGCTTTCACCATTGAGAAGATCTACGTCAAGGACGTGTCCTTCGAGTCCCCCAACGCGCCGTCGGTGTTCAACGACAACGCGCAGCCGGAACTGCAGCTCAACCTCAACCAGCGCGTGCAGCAGCTGAACGAGCAGGCCTTCGAAGTCGTGCTGGCCGTGACCCTGACCTGCACCGCCGGCGGCAAGACCGCCTACGTGGCCGAAGTGCAGCAGGCCGGCGTGTTCGGCCTGGTCGGCCTGGACCCGCAGGCGGTGGACGTGCTGCTCGGCACCCAGTGCCCGAGCATCCTGTTCCCGTACGTGCGCTCGCTGGTCAGCGACCTGATCCAGGCCGGCGGCTTCCCGCCGTTCTTCCTGCAGCCGATCAACTTCGAGGCCCTGTACGCCGAGACCCTGCGCCAGCGCGCGCAGCAGGGCGAGGGCCAGTCGCTGGCCGATTCGGAGCCGGCCGGCAACGCCTGAGCGCGTTCGCCGTTGCGCATGCGCGATAACGCCAAGAAGAAGATCGCCGTCCTCGGCGCCGGCTCCTGGGGCACGGCGCTGGCGTCGCTGACCGCACGGCACGGGTATCCGACCGTGCTGTGGGGCCGCGACGCCGTGGTCGCCGAGGCCATCGGGCAGCGCCACGAAAACCCGCGCTATTTGCCGGGGATCGCGCTGCCGGAGGGCCTGCAGGCCACCACCGACCTGGCGGCGGCCATCGACGGCGCCGACTGGATCCTGGTGGTGGTGCCGTCGCATGCGTTCACCGAAACCCTGCGCCAGCTCGCGCCGCTGCGCCCGACGCAGGCCGGCGTGGCCTGGGCGACCAAGGGCTTCGAGCCCGGGTCCGGGCGGTTCCTGCACGAAGTGGCGCAGGAGATCCTCGGCGAGGAGGTCCCGCTGGCGGTGGTCACCGGCCCGTCCTTCGCCAAGGAAGTGGCCCTGGACCTGCCGACCGCGGTGACCGTGCACGGCGATGCCGCGTTCGCGCAGCAGGTCGCCGATGCGATGCACGGCCCGACCTTCCGCGCCTATACCGGCGACGACATGGTCGGCGCCGAGTTGGGCGGGGCGATGAAGAACGTGCTGGCGGTGGCCACCGGCGTGGCCGACGGCATGGAACTGGGCCTCAACGCCCGTGCCGGCCTGATCACCCGCGGCCTCAACGAGATGCTGCGGCTGGCCGCGGCGATCGGCGCCAAGCCGGAAACCCTGATGGGGCTGGCCGGACTCGGCGACCTGGTGCTCACCTGTACCGGCGACCTCTCGCGCAACCGTCGGCTTGGCCTGGCGCTGGGCCGTGGGCAACCGCTGCAGGAGGCGGTGCGCGCGATCGGCCAGGTGGTCGAGTCGGTGCAGACCGCCGACGAGGTGATGCGCCAGGCCGAGCGCCACGGCATCGATCTGCCGATCTCCAACGCGGTGCGCGCGGTCCTGCATGGCGAGCTGACCCCGGCGGTCGGCCTGCAGCAGCTGCTGGCGCGCGAACAGAAGCCCGAGTACCCGACCACCTTGTTCAGTTGATCCGGCTGCCGCCGGACACGAAAGCGCCCGGCCTGGCCGGGCGTTTGCGTGTCTGCATATCCGTGGGTCAACGATGCGCCGGATCGGCAGGCAAAAAAAAGCCCGGTCGTAGGACCGGGCTTTCCGAACCGCGCGCGGCGGGAGAGAGACGACGCGCGCGGCGCTAGGCAACGCTTACCAGCTGAAGCGCGGGCCGACGAACCATTCCTTGTCGCCGTGGCGGTCCATCTTCAGGTCGGCGCTCAGGCCCCAGTTCTGGTTCAGCTTGGCCTGGGCGCCCAGACGGCCGTAGAAGGTGCCTTCCGGATTGACGCCGTCCTTCTTCAGGTAGTCCTCGTAACCACCCAGGGCATAGACTTCCAAGTACGGGTTGAACGCGGTGCGGATACCCGCTTCGGCGCTCCAGCCGTTGAACTTGGTGCCGTATTCCGGGGCGAAACGGTTGTAGGCCACGCGGGTCACCAGGTCGGTGCTGGTCGCGATCTCGTGGTTGTAGCCGGCACCGACGCGCCACTGGTCGACGCGTGCGTCGGCAAAGTCGGTCTTCTGGCGGTTGAAGTCGCCGAACACGCTGAAGTTCGGGTGGAACGCGTAGGAACCCTTGACCGCCCAGCCGTCGGCATCGCCGCCGCTGGCGTCGGTCTTGACGTAGCCGGCTTCGGCATAGTTGTAGGAAAGGCCTTCGGCGGCCGAAGCGGCGAACGGCAGGGTGGCCAGGAGGCCGAGAGCAAGCAGAGAGGTCTTCATAATCGGGGTACCTTCGTTATTGGTTTGTCGGCGCTGAGGCGTGGGGCCGTTCGCTGCCGATATGTAAATTATCCGTTAGCGACCCGAACTCGCCCTGAATCCCAAACCGACCAGTCCATAAATTAAACGCGCCGTTCAGGCGCTCGCGATGCAGTGTTGTGATGCGCGCCGTTGCATTCCAGGCAACAGGGAATATCAGGACTGTCAGCGCAGGTGGCGACGCCCACCGCGTGCGAGCGGCACGCTACAGCGCGGCAAGCGTCTCGATCGCTGCGCGGACGCGCTGCCTGTCCATGGGCACCACCGAGCGGTGGATGGTCGCGCCTTCGATGAAGGCGTCGATGGCGGCGGATGCGGCGACGGAGAACTGCGTTTCCAGGGCGGCCCGGCTCCTGGCCATCCACTGCTGCATGATCGCGGTCATCTCCGGATGCCGGCGGGCGAACGCATACAGTTCGTAGCTCAGCAGCAGCACCCGCGGGGACGCCGTCCCCTCGGCGAAGATGATGTTCACCACCGCCTCGCAGGCCTGGTCGCGATTCTGCGCGGTGCGGATTTCGGCGGCGAAGTCGGCGGACACGTCTTGGGAGAAGCGGGTGAACGCGGCGACCAGCAGGTCGTGCATCGAGCCGAAATAGTAGGTGGTGGCGCTGAGCGGAACGCCGGCTGCCTCGGCGACCTTGCGGAAGGTGGTGCCGGTGACGCCGTGGTCCAGGATCACCCGCAGCGCGGCCTGCTCGATCGCTTCCTTCCGGTGCGGATCCTGGCGCCAGGTCCTGCCGCTCATGCCTGTCCAACGCTGTCTCGACGAAGGCCGATGATCGCAGGTCGCGGTTGACGCCTCAATTGGCACAGATGTACAAATTCGCCAATGAGGTCGACGAAGGCCATCGCCGCGATGGCGCCTCCGAAACAGCGACGTGAGGAGCAGTGCGATGGCGAATTCCGGGGAGCAGGACGTGGATACCGGTCGTCGGGCGACCCTGGGTGGGCTCGCCGCCGGCAGCGTCGTGCTGGCGAGCGGTGCGCGCGCGGGGGCAGCTTCCGGCTGGGAGGCGGGCACCTGGCTCAACGCGCCCAAGGTCCATCGGATCCTGCCGGGCGGCGTACTCGAGGTCGTCACCGACAAGGGCGGCGATTTCTGGCGCGAAACCCATTACGGATTCACCCGCGACAGCGGGCATTTCCTCGGCATCGCCGCGCCCGCGCGCTTCACCTGCCAATTGCGCGTGCGCAGCAAGTTCGAGCAGCTCTACGATCAGGCCGGCCTCATGGTGCGGGTCGACGAGCGCCGCTGGGTCAAGGCCGGCATCGAACTGAGCGATGGGCGGCCGATGCTCAGCAGCGTATTGACCGACGGCCGTTCGGACTGGGCCACCGGCCCGTACGAAGCGGACGCGTCGGATTTCTGGATGCGCGCCACCGTGGACAAGGGCGTGCTGCGCCTGCAGGTCTCGCGCGACGGGAAATCCTGGCCGCTGGTGCGGTTGTGCCCGTTCCCGGTCGCCTCCTCCTACCTCGTCGGCCCGATGACGTGCACGCCGGAACGGGAAGGATTGAAGGTCCGCTTCTCCGACTGGAGCCTGGGGCCGGTACTGGGCAAGGACCTGCACGATCTGTCCTGACGCCTGCAGTGCCGCCGCGTGCTGCGTCAGCGATGCAGCGATAGAACATCGGATGGCGCGTTGCCAGGCGACGCGCGCCGTACGCTCAGTCGGCGCCGGGAAAGCCCAATTGCCGCCACGCCTCGAACACCACCACCGCGACCGCGTTGGACAGGTTGAGGCTGCGGTTGTGCGGCTGCATCGGCAGGCGCAGGCGCTGCGCGTCGGGCACTTGCTCCAGCACCGTGTCCGGCAGGCCGCGGGTTTCCGGGCCGAACAGGAAGGCGTCGCCGTCGGCGAAGGCGGGCGTGTCGTAGCGGGTGCTGCTGCGGGTGCTGAGGGCGAACAGGCGGCGCGGGGCGATGGCCTGCAGGGCCGCATCCAGCGACGCATGGACCTGCAATCGTGCGTACTCGTGGTAATCCAGGCCGGCGCGCTTGAGCTGACGGTCGCCGAGGTCGAAGCCCAGCGGCTCGATCAGGTGCAGTTGCGCGCCGGTGTTGGCGCAGAGACGGATGACGTTGCCCGTGTTGGGCGGAATTTCGGGCTGGTACAGCAGAACGTGCAGCGTTGGGGTGGCGATCATCGGCGCAGTGTACGCGCCGGCGCGGAGGCCTTGGTGCCGATTCAGCGCACCAGGCCGACCGCCAGGTCCTGGCCCAACTTCTGCAGGCTCGGCTGCAGCTGCAGCATCGCGGTGTCCAGCGTCTCGCCGACCACGTCGCCGATCGCCAGCATGCTGCCCATGTCCGCATCCGGACGCACCTGCACGGTGGCCAGGGTCACCACGTGCTGGCTGGCGGCCTGCTCCTGGTTGCGCTCGGCGAGCTGCTCGGCCGACGGGCGTACCTGCACCGCGGCCAGGGTGGTGATGCCGCTGGACAGTTCGGCGTCGCGCTGGGCGATCTGCTCGGCGGAGGGGCGCACCTGCACCGCCGCCAGGGTGGCGATGCCGCTGGTCTGCTCGACGTTGCGCTGGGCGATCTGGTCGGCCGACGGGCGCACCTGCACGGTCTCCAGGGTGGTGATCTGCGCGGCGGCGAAGGACGGCGCGGCGAACAGGGCGGCGATGGCGGCGGTCAGGAGCAGGGTGGTGGTCTTCATGGCGGGCCTCGTTGGTGTTGTTGATCAGTGGTGTGGTAGTAATGTAGTACACCTAATCAGGGGTTGCAAGAACTTTTTTGCGCTCGGTTGCTTTATTAAGCTTTCATTCACTTGATGCCGGTGGCTCTTGCGCTTGAGGATGTGTAAGCAGGCCGCGTGCCAACTTCAAGTTGCTGTATTTGAAGGGAAATTTTGTCGCTCAAAGTGTCCGCGGGCGGACACCCGGGCGCTCGCGTACGCCGGACGCGGACAGGTGGCGCCGTTGGCGGCGGCAGCCGCCCCGTGGGTGGTGGGGTTGCGACGCCGTTGAAAAGGACGTCAGCGACAACGGCGGACTGCGCGCCGTGCGGTACGCCCGGTACGATCGGCATTCACCGGCTGTTTCACTCGCCCCAAGGAAGAAGGAATCCGCATGACCGTCTCGACCCGCCCGCGTGGCGCCCTGCTGGCCGTCGCCCTGTCCGTCGCGCTCGGCGCATTGAGCTACGCGCCGCCTTCGACGGCGGCCACGCCTGCTGCCGCCGCGTCGGTGGATATCGCCTACGAGCAATTCACCCTGCCCAATGGGTTGCGGGTGGTGGTGCACACCGATCGCAAGGCGCCGATCGTGGCGGTCAACCTCTGGTACCACGTCGGCGCCAAGGACGAGCCGGCCGGGCGCACCGGGTTCGCGCATCTGTTCGAGCACCTGATGTTCCAGGGCAGCGAGAACCACCACGGCGAGTTCTTCGAGCCGTTCAAGCAGGTCGGCGTCACCGACCAGAACGGCACCACCAACAGCGACCGCACCAATTACTTCGAGAACGTGCCGACCACCGCGCTGGACATGGCGCTGTGGATGGAGTCGGACCGCATGGGCCACCTGCTCGGCGCCATCGATCAGGCGGCGCTGGACGAGCAGCGCGGGGTGGTGCAGAACGAGAAGCGCCAGGGCGAAAACCAGCCGTACGGGCAGGCCTGGAGCCGGCTGAGTCGCGCGCTGTACCCGGCCGGCCACCCGTACCACCACACCGTCATCGGCTCGATGAACGACCTCAACGCGGCCTCGCTGGCCGACGTGAAGCAGTGGTTCCGCACCTGGTACGGCCCCAACAACGCGGTGCTGGTGCTGGCCGGCGACATCGACGTAGCCACGGCCAAGGAGAAGGTGACGCGCTACTTCGGCGACATCCCGGCCGGCCCGAGCATGGCCCAGCCCAAGGTCGACGTGGCCCAGCGCAGCCAGTCCACCCGCGAGACCATGACCGACAAGGTGCCGCAGACGCGGATCTACCGCGTCTGGAACGTGGCGCAGACCGGCACCGAGGACGTCGACCGCCTGCAACTGCTGGCGCAGGTGTTGGGCGGCACCACCTCCTCGCGGCTGGACCGGCGCCTGGTCCACCAGGACAAGCTGGTGGATATGGTCAGCGCCTCGGTCTGGCCGTCGCAGCTCGGCTCCGGCTTCGGCATCATCGCCATGGTCAAGCAGGGCGTGGACCCGGCCAGGGTCGAGGCGGCGATCGACGAGGAGCTGCGCCGGCTGCTGGACAAGGGGCCGGACAAGGCCGAACTGGCGCGCGCCAAGACCGCCTTCCGCGCCGGCTTCATCCGTGGCGTCGAGCGCATCGGCGGCTTCGGCGGCAAGGCCGACGTGCTGGCCGAGTGCGCGGTGTACACCGGCGACCCCGGCTGCTTCCGTACCTCGCTGGCGACCATCGCCGAGACCCGCCCGCGCGATCTCACCGCCGTCGGCCGCAAGTGGCTGGGCAAGGGCGACTACACCCTGCTGGTGCAGCCGGGCGAACGCGTGGCGCAGGCCGAGGAGCCGACGGTGCAACCGGCGCCGCTGAATCCGCCGCCGGTCGATCCCAAGTACCGCACCCTGCCCAGCGTGGTCGACCGCAGCGCCGGCCCGCCCAAGACCACCCAGTTTCCGAAACTGACGTTCCCGACGCTGCAGCGCGCGACGCTGAAGAACGGCACCACGGTGATCCTGGCCGAACGCCACGAGGTACCGGTGGTGCAGTTCAGCTACGAGTTCCAGGGCGGCTACAGCGCCGACCAGGGGCGCAAGCCGGGGACGGCCAACTTCACCATGGGCATGCTCGACGATGGCGCCGGCGAGCGCGATGCGCTGGCGTTCGCCGATGCGGCCGAGGCATTGGGGGCGTCGCTGGCGGCCGGCGCTGCGCTGGACGGCAGCAATGCCTACCTGTCAGCGCTGAAGGAGAACCTGGCGCCGTCGCTGGCGCTGTACGCGGACATGCTGCGGCGGCCGCGCTTCGCGCCGAACGAGATCGAACGGGTCCGCGCCAGCTGGATCGCCAGCATCCGCCAGGAGAAGGCCCAGCCCAACGGCGTGGCGATGCGGGTGCTGCCGCCGCTGCTGTACGGCGTCGGCCATCCCTACGCGATGCCGTTCAGCGGCATCGGCACCGAGGCGGCGATCGCGGCCCTGCAGCGCGAGGATCTGGTCGACTTCCACCGCGACTGGGTGCGCCCGGAGCACGCCACCCTGATCGTGGTCGGCGACACCACCCTGGCCGAGATCGTGCCGCTGCTGGACGCGCAGTTCGGCGACTGGAAGGGCGAAGGGACGGCGCCCTCGGTGCCGGTCCCGGCCCGCGTGGCGCGGCCGGCCAAGCCACGCGTGTACCTGATAGACCAGCCCGGCGCGGTGCAGGCCAACCTGTTCGCCTCCGAACTGGTGCCGCCGACCACCGATCCGGCGGCGGTCCGCTTCGACATCGCCAATGGCGTGATCGGCGGCGACTTCACCTCGCGCCTGAACATGAACCTGCGCGAGAACAAGCATTGGTCCTACGGCGCGCGCAGCGGCGCGGCCAGCGCCCTCGGCCAGCGGCCGTGGACCGCCTCGGCCCCGGTGCAGATCGACAAGACCGCCCCGGCGCTGCAGGAGATGTACAAGGAGATCAGCGCCTTCGCGAGCGGCAAGGCACCGCCGACGGCGGAGGAGGTGACGCGCATCCGCAACATCCAGACCCTGAGCCTGCCGGGCGCCTATGAGACCGCCAGCGCGGTGATGGGCGCGATCGGCGGCATCGTCCGCTATGGCCGCCCCGACGACTACGTGTTCAAGCGCAAGGCCGAGATCGAGGCGATGACCCCGGCGCAGGTGCGCGAGGCGGCGTCGATGCTCGACCCGAACACCTTGACCTGGGTGGTGGTGGGCGACCTCAAGCAGATCGAGGCGCCGGTGCGCGCGCTGAAGCTGGGCGAGGTCACCGTGATCGATGCCGACGGGGTGCCGCAGGGCGCAGCGGCGGTCCCGGCGCCGCGCTGAGTGCGGCAGGTGCGCGTCGGCGATGGCCGGCGCGCGCTGCCTGCCGGCGCCGGCAGGCCGACGGTGTCATGGCCGATTCAGCGTTTTGCGGCACAATCCGGATTCACCTGCCAACGGGCCCGTCCATGCGTCTACCGATCGCCTTCGTCCTGCTCGCCACGCTCGCCGGCTGCACCTGGGTGCCGATGGCGCCGGAAGGCAAAGGGGTACGGGTCCTGCCGCCCGGTCAGGCCGCCAGCGGCTGCGAGAAGCGCGGCGAGGTGGTGGTGTCGGTGAAGAGCAGCGTCGGCTTCTACCAGCGCAACCCGCTGCGGGTGCGCGAGGAGCTGGAGACCCTGGCCCGCAACGAGGCGCCCGGCGTGGGCGCCAACACCGTGCAGGCGATGGGCGACCCGGTCGATGGCGACCAGCGTTTCACCGCCTACCAGTGCGGCGGCCGCTGAACCGCTCAGACCATACGCTTTCCGGGGATTTGTTAAAGATGCGGTAAAACGGTGTAACCGCTAGAATTGGCGCCCCCTCGCCTGACCCTGGCGCACACCTCGATGCTCTTCACCAACGTCTCGATCGCGGGACTGGCGCATATCGACGCGCCGCACACGCTGACCTCCAAGCAGATCAACGCGCGCCTGCAGCCTACCCTGGACCGGCTGCGGATCCGGGCCGACGTGCTCGGCGACATCGCCGGCGTCCACGCGCGGCGCATGTGGGACCAGGACCTGCAGGCGTCCGACGTGGCGACGCTGGCGGCACGCAAGGCGATGGGCGATGCGGGCATCGAGGCGGGGCAGGTCGGGCTGCTGGTCAACACGTCGGTGAGTCGCGATTACCTGGAGCCGTCCACCGCCAGCATCGTCGCCGGCAATCTGGGCGTGAGCGAGCAGTGCATGACCTTCGACGTCGCCAACGCCTGCCTGGCCTTCATCAACGGCATGGACATCGCGGCGCGCATGATCGAGCGTGGCGATATCGACTATGCGATGGTGGTCGATGGCGAGACCGCCAACCTGGTGTACGAGAAGACCCTGGAGCGGATGGCCTCGCAGGACCTGACCGCCGACGCCTTCCGCGACGAAATGGCGACCCTGACCCTGGGTTGCGGTGCGGTGGCGATGGTGATGGCGCGTACCGACCTGGCACCGGATGCGCCGCGCTACCGCGGTGGCGTGACCCGCTCGGCCACGCAGTGGAACACCCTGTGCCGGGGCAACATGGACCGCATGGTCACCGACACCCGCATGCTGCTGATCGAAGGCCTCAAGCTGGGCCAGAAGACCTTCGCCGCCGCGCGGCAGGCGCTGGGGTGGGCGGTGGACGAACTGGACCAGTTCGTCATCCACCAGGTCAGCCTCCCGCACACCAAGGCCTTCATGAAGAGCTTCGGGATCGACCAGAAGAAGGTCATGACCATCTTCGGCGAATACGGCAACATCGGCCCGGCCAGCGTGCCGATCGTGCTGAGCAAGCTGCGTGAGCTGGGCCGCCTGAAGAAGGGCGACCGGATCGCGCTGATGGGCATCGGCTCGGGCTTGAACTGCTCGATGGCCGAGGTGGTTTGGTAAGCGCCAGGCGCAGGACAGGCGCGCAAATTTTCCTTGCGCGCCGTATTTGGGGGTTTAGAAAGAAATTTGCTAAATTTCTTTCTTAAGAGCCGTCTCCGGCCACGGCAAGGATCGCCTGATGTCGTCTCGACGCTGTACCGGACACTATGTCCCCGGGTCGCTGGCGGGCAGCCGTTATCAGGCGTTCGTTCCTGATCCGCTGCCGCCCGAGCCGCCGCTGCAGTTGGCGGCGCCGCTGCTGATCGCGCGCAAGGAGCAGGCCGACCAGGCGCTTGGTCGCCTCGATGGCATCACCCTGATGCTGCCGGACCCGGAGCTGTTCCTCTACCACTACGTGCGCAAGGAAGCGGTCCTGTCCTCGCAGATCGAGGGCACGCAATCGTCGCTGTCCGATCTGCTGCTGTTCGAGCTGGACGAGGCACCGGGTGTGCCTCTGGACGACGTCGAAGAAGTCTCCAACTACGTCGCTGCGCTGAACCACGGGCTGCGGCGCTTGCGCGAGGATGACTTCACGCTGTCGCTGCGCCTGATCCGCGAAATGCACGCGCTGCTGTTGCAAGGTGGGCGTGGTGCCGGCAAACGTCCGGGCGAATTCCGTTCGGGCCAGGTCTGGATCGGCGGTGCCTCGCCGGCGTTGGCGCACTTCGTGCCGCCGCCGCCGGAAGCCCTGGATGCGGTGCTGGCCGCCTTCGAGCGCTTCCTGCACGCGCCGGGCCGCGACGTCTCGCCGATGGTCAAGGCAGCCCTGGCACATGTGCAGTTCGAAACCATCCATCCCTTCAGCGATGGCAACGGCAGGCTGGGGCGGCTGCTGATCGCGTTGATCCTGTGCAACGAAGGTGTGCTGCGCGCGCCCAGCCTGTACCTGAGCCTGTTCTTCAAGCGCCATCGCGCGCGTTATTACGAGCGCCTCAACGCGGTACGCACCGAGGGCGACTGGGAAGGCTGGCTGGATTTCTTTCTCGAGGGCGTTGCAGACACCGCGCAACAGGCGGTGTCCACCGCGCAGCGCCTGCTGGCGCTGCTGGCGGCCGACCGCACACGTATCGCCGGATTGGGAACGCGCGCTGGCAACGTGGGCCTGGTGTACGAGCAGTTCGCCCGTCGTGTCCTGCTGGGCGTGCCACAGGTCCAGCCGCATTTGCCGCTCAGCGCACCGACGATCCGTGCCGCCATCCGCACCCTGCAGGATCTGGACATCGTCAACGAACTCACCGGGCAGCAGCGGCACCGCGTGTTCGCCTATCAGGCTTATCTGGACATCCTCAGCGAGGGTGCGCAGCCGTTATGAGTTCCCCAGTGCCGCACGCCGACGGCAATGCGCCATGCGCCGCGGCGGCGCCGTCTTCCTCCCCCATCTCGCATCGGTCCCCCGCATGAACTACCCCGGCTATCCCTTCACCCCGCAGCGCTTCCAGGTCCGCCCGGGGCTGCACATGTCCTATCTCGACGAAGGTCCGCGCGACGGCGAGGTGGTGGTGATGCTGCACGGCAATCCGTCGTGGAGCTATCTGTGGCGCACGCTGGTGAGCGGGCTGTCGGACCGCTACCGCTGCATCGTGCCCGACCACATCGGCATGGGCCTGTCGGACAAGCCGGACGATGCGCCGGGCGCGCGGCCGGGCTACGAGTACACCCTGCAGTCGCGCGTGGACGACCTGGACGCGCTGCTGCGGCATCTGCGCATCGACGGACCGGTGACGCTGGCGGTGCACGACTGGGGCGGCATGATCGGTTTCGGCTGGGCGCTGTCGCACCATGCGCAGGTGCGGCGCCTGGTCATCACCAATACCGCGGCGTTCCCGCTGCCGGCGGCCAAGCCGATGCCGTGGCAGATCGCGATGGGCCGGCACTGGCGCCTGGGCGAGTGGTTCATCCGCACGTTCAATGCATTCTCTTCGGGCGCGTCGTGGCTGGGCGTGTCGCGACGCATGCCTGCCGATGTGCGTCGCGCCTACGTGGCGCCGTACGACAATTGGGCCAACCGCATTTCCACGATCCGCTTCATGCAGGACATTCCGCTGTCGCCGGCGGACAAGGCCTGGTCGCTGCTGGCGCGGGCCGAGCAGGCATTGCCGTCGTTCGCCGATCGCCCCGCCTTCATCGGCTGGGGCCTGCGCGACATCTGCTTCGACCATCATTTCCTGGAAGGCTTCCGCCGCGCGTTGCCGCAGGCCGAGGTGATGGCCTTCGAGGATGCCAACCACTACGTGCTGGAAGACAAGCACGAGGTGCTGGTGCCGGCGATCCGCCGGTTTCTGGACGCGCATCCACTGTCTTGAGCACGCACGCCGGACAGATGCCGGCGTCTTCCTGCGGCGCGCCGCACATGCAGGAAGGGGATTGCCGCCGGCGTTGCGCCGTGGATCGTCTACACGGGCGCGCGCAAACTGCTACCGATTGCCGTGATGCAACATTGTCGGCTGGGTACAGTCGCCGCTGACGTGCGCGTCGCGCAGAAGCCGACGCTGCACGCAATCGGACAGGAGACAGAGAGTGAAAGCGATGGCGATGGCGATGCTGTTGACGGCGATGAGCGTGCCTGGTGCGCATGCGGAAGACCTGACCACGTCCGCGGACGGCAAGACGCTGACGGTCGGATTCGGCCAGCCCACCTGGAAGCAGGTGCTGCACTACCGCAAGCTGTACGACAAGAAGCCGTTCCCCGATGCGGAGATCTATTACTACAGCAACGGTATGTACAAGATCATTTCGCAGGGCGAGAACCACTACGGCGTGTACGTGCTGCAGGGCAGCTTCGACGACCAGACCTACACGATCCGCTTCATCTCGCTGCCGTCGGAGGACTGGGGCAACAAGACCGCCTTCCACCAGTTGACCTTCATCCGTGGCGAGGACAGGAACGTCTTCATCCAGAACGCGATCGTCGATACCGGCGAGGCCATCGCCCAGCAGAACGGCACCTACACCCTGGAAAAGAACACCGTGACCAATCCGGTGCCGACGGCGTGGAAGCACCGCTGAGCCAATGCGGCGCGCGTCCGCCGCTCTTCGGGTGCCGCCAGGATGGGCGTTTGCAGGAGTTTGCGTAGGAGCGGCTACAGCCGCGATCGGGCGTTGCCGGGAACGCGGATCGCGGCTGGTCCCGCGGCGACAAGGGCAGATGCTACGGCCCCCCTGCCGTGTTGGCGCCGCCGCCGCTCAGGCGTCCGGCAGATTGCGTTCGACCACGCCGTCCCAGTCGGCCAGGGTCAGCAGCGGCAGGCCGTGCGCCAGCCGCGACTTGTCGCATTGCGCGCTGCGTTCGCCGAATTCCAGCGAGGCCGGCACTGCCGCACACACCGACGGCCTCCGCTCGTGGATGCTGCAGCGACTGTAGCGGCCGATGTCCGCGTCCAGGGCGATGCAGCGCGGCTGTGCCTGCGAGGTGCCGCGCATCACCCGCTCATGGGTGCGCAGCGGCTCGGTCAGCTCGAACGGGACCCTGCCGCCCAGCGCGGGATCGGCTTCGCTCCAGTGGAAACTGACGCGGAAGTAGGCGCAGCAGGCGCCGCAGGTGAGGCAGGGATGGGACATGGCGGCCGGGCCTTGCGCGGCGAACAGCGGTGGGGGGCGCGGCATTCTGACCGAACCGCGGCACGCTGCAAGCACGCCGGCATTCAGCCGCGGCCGCGGGCGACGGGAGGTCGTCGGCCATGGCCCGGCGCATCGGCGATAATCGGCCCATGACCACGACCTGCAACATCGCGGCCACGCTGCCGCGGCTGGCGCGTGAGCGCCCGGACCAGATCGCCATGCGCTGCCCCGGCCGGCCCGGTGCCGGCGGCATGGCCGCCTACGACGTGACCCTGAGCTACGCGCAACTGGACGCGCGCAGCGATGCCATCGCCGCCGGCCTGGGCGGCTACGGCATCGGCCGCGGCACCCGCACGGTGGTGATGGTGCGGCCGTCGCCGGAGTTCTTCCTGCTGATGTTCGCGCTGTTCAAGGCCGGCGCGGTGCCGGTGCTGGTCGATCCGGGCATCGACCGCCGCGCGCTCAAGCAATGCCTGGACGAGGCGCAGCCGGAGGCCTTCATCGGCATTCCGCTGGCGCAGCTGGCGCGGCGTCTGCTCGGCTGGGCGCGCTCGGCGAAACGGATCGTCACCGTCGGCCGGCGCTGGGCCTGGGGCGGCACCACGCTGGCGCGGATCGAGCGCGCCGGCCAGGGCGCCGGCAGCCAGCTCGCAGACACGGCCGCGGACGACGTCGCCGCGATCCTGTTCACCAGCGGCTCCACCGGCGTGCCCAAGGGCGTGGTCTACCGGCACCGGCATTTCGTCGGCCAGATCGAGCTGATGCGCAATGCCTTCGACATGCAGCCTGGCGGGATCGATCTGCCCACTTTCCCGCCGTTCGCGCTGTTCGACCCGGCGCTGGGGCTGACCTCGGTGATCCCGGACATGGACCCGACGCGTCCGGCCAAGGTCGACCCGCGCAAGCTGCACGATGCGATGCAGCGCTTCGGCGTGACCCAGCTGTTCGGCTCGCCGGCGCTGATGCGCGTGCTGGCCGACTACGGCAAGCCGTTGACCAACGTGCGCTGCGCCACCTCGGCCGGCGCGCCGGTGCCGCCGGACGTGGTGGCGCGGATCCGCAGACTGCTGCCGGAGGACGGCCAGTTCTGGACGCCCTACGGCGCCACCGAGTGCCTGCCGGTGGCGGTGATCGAGGGCCGCGAGCTGCAGGACACGCGTGCGGCGACCGAGCGCGGTGCCGGCACCTGCGTCGGCACGGTGGTGCCGCCCAACCAGGTGCGCATCATCGCCATCGACGACGCCGCGATTCCCGAGTGGAGCGGCGTGCGCGAAGTCCCCACCGGCACCGTCGGCGAGATCACCGTGGCCGGGCCGACCGCCACAGACACCTATTTCAACCGCGATGCGGCCACGCGCCTGGCCAAGATCCGCGAACGCCTGGACGACGGCAGCGAGCGCGTCGTGCACCGCATGGGCGACGTCGGCTATTTCGACGCGCAGGGCCGGCTGTGGTTCTGCGGGCGCAAGACCCAGCGCGTGGAAACCGCGCAGGGACCGCTGTACACCGAACAGGTGGAGCCGATCTTCAACGCGCTGCCGGGCATCGGCCGCACCGCCCTGGTCGGCATCGGCGAGCCGGGGCAGCAGCGCCCGGTGCTGTGCTACGAGCTGGAAGTGGGCGCCATGCTCTCGAGCGGTCCTGAACTGCAGACGCTGCAGCAGCGACTGCGCGATACCGCTGCCGCGCATGCGCACACGGCCGGCATCGTCGACTTCCTGAGCCACCCGGGCTTTCCGGTGGACATCCGCCACAACGCCAAGATCGGCCGCGAGAAGCTGGCGCTGTGGGCCGCGGAACAGCGCAAATGAGCGCGCGCAGCATGTGCACCGGCGCGCCTGCGCAGCAGGACACCGTTGGCGCGGCGCATGGCCGGCCCCAGAATGGCCGCCCTGATCATGGAGTGTGGCGATGAAGATCGTGGTGACCGGTGGCGGTGGATTCCTGGGCCAGGCGCTGTGCCGCGGGTTGGTGGCGCGCGGGCACCAGGTGGTCAGCTACAACCGCGGCCACTACCCGGAACTGCAGGCCTTGGGCGTGGCCCAGGTGCGGGGCGATCTGGTCGACGCGCAGGCGCTGCAGCATGCGCTGGCCGGCGCCGATGCGGTGTTCCACAACGCCGCCAAGGCCGGTGCCTGGGGCAGCTACGACAGCTATTACCAGCCCAACGTGGTCGGCACCGAGAACGTGCTGGCCGCCTGCCGCCTGCACGGCGTGTCGCGTTTGGTCTACACCTCCACACCGAGCGTGACCCACCGCGCCACCCATCCGGTCGAAGGCCTGGGCGCGGACCAGGTGCCCTACGGCGAGGATTTCCAGGCGCCGTACGCGGCGACCAAGGCGATCGCCGAGCGTATGGTGCTCGCCGCCAACGACGCGCAGCTGGCGGTGGTGGCGCTGCGCCCGCGGCTGATCTGGGGGCCGGGCGATAACCAGATCCTGCCCAAGCTGGTCGCGCGGGCGCAGGCCGGGCGCGTGCGCCTGGTCGGCAGCGGCGACAACAAGGTCGATTCCACCTACATCGACAACGCCGCGCAGGCGCACTTCGACGCCTTCGAGCACCTGGCGGTGGGCGCGCCTTGCGCCGGCAAGGCCTACTTCATTTCCAACGGCGAGCCGCTGCCGATGCGCGAGCTGCTCAACAAGCTGCTCGCCGCGGTCGGCGCGCCGACGGTGACCAGGACGCTCTCGTTCAAGGCCGCCTACCGCATCGGTGCCGCCTGCGAGACCCTGTGGCCGCTGCTGCGCCTGCGCGGCGAGCCGCCGCTGACGCGGTTCCTCGCCGAGCAGCTGTGCACCCCGCACTGGTACAGCATGGAGCCGGCGCTGCGCGACTTCGGCTACGTGCCGCAGGTAAGTATCGAGCATGGACTGCAGCGGCTGGCGTCGTCATGGCGCCACGACACGTCCGTCACCCGCTGACGACCACGTGTTTCCGAAGATGATGCCGCGCCGATTCGGCACGACAACCTTCTGGACATTGCCATGCTGCATTACGCCATCATCTTCTTCGTGATCGCCATCATCGCCGCCGTGCTCGGTTTCAGCGGCATCGCCGGCGCGGCGACCAACATCGCCTGGATCCTGTTTGTGGTGTTCCTGATCCTGGCGGTGATCTCGATGTTCCGCCGCGGCAAGGTGTAGTCCGCCGCGACAATCCAACGTCGATACTTGCCCGCGGCGCCCTGCGTCGCGGGCAAGTCGTTTCTGGGCTCCGCGCCGCGAGGGCGCCTGCCGCCCGGAGGCAGCGCGATGGGGCAGGGCTGGACGTTCCGCTCGGCGCTTGTCACCATCCTCCGCTCAGGGGACAGGGGCGGATCGAATGCGAGCGTGGATCGTGTGGGCAGGCCTTGCGCTTGCGGGGAGCGCGTGCGCGCAGGTGCCGCCGGTGGACCTGGCGCCGTATCTGCAGCGCGACCAGTTCGACCGGGTCAAGATCTCTCCGACTGGCGCCTACTATGCAGTGATCGCGCCCCTTGAGGACCGCACCGTGCTGGCGGTGATCCGGCGCAGCGACAAGCAGGTCTCGGCCAAGATCATGGGTCAGGCCGATTCGGTGGTGCATGATTACTGGTGGGCCAGCGACGAGCGCATCGTGGTGTCGATGGCCGAGCGCCTGGGCGCACTGGACCGCCCGGTGGCGATCGGCCAACTGCATGCCATCGACGCCGACGGCAAGAATGCACGCTTGCTGGCCAGCCCCTACGGGCTCAACGACAGCGTCAACGGCGTCACCTACAAGGCCGGCCTGGATCCGTCGGTGTTCATGCTCGACACCTTGCCGGACGACCCGCGCGCGGTGCTGGTGTCGGTGGTGGAGCAGACCAAGGACCCCACCGTGCATGTGGACAGGCTCGACATCTACAACCACCGACGCACGCCGGTGGCGCGCGCCCCGGTGGCGCGTGCGGACTTCGTCACCGATCACGGCGGCCACGTGCGCTTCGCGCAGGGTGCCGAGACCGGCAGCACGGTCAACAAGCTGTTCTACCGCAACGACGACGCCAGTCCGTGGAAGCTGATCAACGACGAGGCCAGCAGCGGGCATCGCAGCTTCCCGCTCGGCTTTTCCGCGGACGACAGGATCGCCTACCTGCAGGTGGAGCAGGCCGAGGGGCCCGATACGGTGGTGGCATGGGATCCGCAGAGCGACCGCGCCACGCCGTTGCTGCGCGATGCGAAGGTCGATCCCTACCAGGTGCTGCGCGACCTGGACGGCCGCACCCCGATCGGCGTGTCGTTCATGAGCGACCGTGTGCACAACCGCTTCTTCGACGAGACCGCGCCGACGGCGCGGCTGTACCGCGCGCTGGAGCAGGCCTTCAATGGCGATGCGGTGTACATCACCTCCGCCACCGCCGATCGGCGCCTGCTGATGCTCTATGTGTGGAGCGATCGCAACAACGGCGATTACTTTCTGTTCGACACCGTCGACAAATCGGCCAAGCGGGTGTTCAGCCGTCGCGAATGGTTCGTGCCGGAGCGGATGCCGTCGACCCGCGAGGTCGCCTTCAAGGCCAGGGATGGGATGGCCCTGTACGGTTATCTGACCCTGCCGCTGCAGGCGCCGGCCGGCAAGCCGCTGCCGATGGTGCTGTTGCCACATGGCGGGCCGTTCGGCCTCTTCGATGGCTGGGAATTCGACGACGATGCGCAGGTGCTGGCCGCAGCCGGCTACGCGGTGTTGCGGGTGAACTACCGTGGCTCGGGCAACTACGGCCGCGCCTATACCCAGGCCGGTGCCCGGGAGTGGGGCGGGCGCATGCAGGACGATCTCACCGATGCCACCCGCTGGGCGATCGACCAGGGCATCGCCGATGGCGCGCGTATCTGCATCTACGGCGCCAGCTACGGCGCCTATGCCGCGCTGATGGGCGCGGCGAAGGAGCCGGACCTGTACCGTTGCGCGGCCGGCTACGTCGGCGTCTACGACCTGGAAACGATGTACCGCGATCAGGCCAGGTACGCGCGCTGGACCAAGGCCTGGGCCGGCGACTGGCTGGGCGAACGCGACAGCCTGGCGGCGCGGTCGCCGGTCAATCTGGCTGCGCGCATCCGCGTGCCGGTGTTCCTGGCGGCCGGCGGCAAGGACGAGCGTGCGCCGATCGAACACACCGAGCGCATGGAAAAGGCGTTGAAGAAGGCCGGGGTGCCGGTGGAGTCGTTGTATTTCCCCAACGAGGGCCACGGCTTCTATACCGAGCCGCACCGGCGCGCCTACTACACGCAGTTGCTGGCGTTCCTGAGCAAGCACCTGGGCGGCGCGCAGGCGCAGTAGCGGCGCGCGGCGCAGCGGGCGGGACATCTGTCTCGCCCCGCGCACGGCCTTGCGACGTGTCTGCCGCTAGAATGCGGGGATGTCTGGATCCCCCCTCGATGCTCTCAAGCCCCTGGCCGGCCGCGCGCTGGAAGCGGCGCTCAATCGCGCGCTGGCGCTGGACCCGGAAACCGGCGAGGCCCTGCGCGACCTCGACGGCCAGCGCGTGGCGCTGACCCTGGAGGCGCCGGCACTGGCCCTGCAGATCCGCGTCGACGGCACCCAGCTGCGGGTCGGTCCGGTGGATCCGGCGCAGGAGCCGGAGCTGGCGGTGCGCAGCACCCTCGGCGGCCTGCTCGCGCAGTTGCCGTTCCTGGCGCAGGCGCGGCGCCCCGGCGGCCCCGGCGGGCGCGTGCGGGTCTCCGGCGATGCCGAACTGGCGCGGCGCCTGCAGCAGTTGGCGACGCGCTTCGATCCGGATTGGCAGCGGCCGTTCGTGCAGGTGTTCGGCGAGGTGCTCGGCGTGCAGGTGGCCAATACCGCGCGCTCGGCGCTGCAGCAGGCCCGACGCAGTGCGCAGGACCTGGCGCAGAGCGCGGCCGAATATGTCACCGAGGAGTCGCGCGACGTGGTCGCGCGCGCCGAGCTGGAGGCCTTCTACGACGACGTCGACGTGCTGCGCGACGACATCGAACGCCTGGCCGCGCGTGTGGCGCGGCTGCAGCCGGAGCGCGGCGCATGAAGGCGATGTTCCGCGCCAGCCGCATCGGTCGGGTGATCCTGCGCTATCGCCTGGACGACCTGCTCGACGGCACCCCGGCCGAGCGTTGGTTGCGCCTGGCCAAGCCGTTCGTGCCGCGCGCCAGCCCCGACATCGCCGCACAGTCGCGCGGCGCCCGCCTGCGCCTGGCGCTGCAGGACCTGGGGCCGATCTTCGTCAAGTTCGGGCAGATCCTCTCCACCCGCCGCGACCTGATGCCGCCGGACGTGGCCGAGGAACTGACCCTGCTGCAGGACCGGGTGCGCCCGTTCGACGGCGAGGCGGCGCGGCGCATCGTGGAACAGGCGTTGGGGCGGCCGATCGCGGTGGCGTTCGCGACCTTCGATACCGAGCCGCTGGCCTCGGCCTCGATCGCGCAGGTGCACGCGGCGACGCTGCACGATGGCCGCGAAGTGGTGGTCAAGGTGCTGCGCCCGGACATCGAGCGGCAGATCGACGCCGACATCGCCTTGCTGAAATCGGCCGCCGCACTGGTCGAGCGCACCCATCCGCGCGCCGACAAGATCCGCCCGCGCGAGGTGGTGGCCGAGATCGAGACCACCCTCGCCGCGGAGCTGGACCTGCAGCGCGAGGGCGCCAACGCCAGCGTGCTGCGCCGTTTCTGGCTGCACTCGGACGACCTGTACGTGCCCGAGGTGATCTGGACCCACACCGCCGAGCGCGCACTGACCCTGGAGCGGGTGCGCGGCATCCCCTCCGACGACATCGCCTCGCTGGACGCCGCCGGCATCGACCGCCGCGCGCTGGCGGCCAAGGGCGTGCGGGTGTTCTACACCCAGGTGTTCCGCGACAACTTCTTCCATGCCGATGCGCACGCCGGCAACATCTGGGTCGACAGCGACCCGGCGCGCCGCGACAACCCGCGCTTCATCGCGCTGGACTTCGGCATCATGGGCCAGCTCTCGCAGGAAGATCAGTACTACCTGGCCGAGAACTTCATGGCCATCTTCAACAAGGATTACCGGCGCATGGCCGAGCTGCACGTGGAGGCCGGCTGGATGCCGGCCAACGTGCGCATCGACGAGCTGGAGGCGGCGGCGCGCTCGGTGTGCGAGCCGTACTTCACCCGGCCGCTGTCGCAGATCTCGCTGGCCGAGGTACTGATCAAGCTGTTCCGCGTGGCCCAGCGCTACCAGCTGACCCTGCAGCCGCAGCTGATCCTGCTGCAGAAGACCCTGCTCAACATCGAAGGCGTCGGCCGCCAGCTCGATCCCGAACTGGACATCTGGGCGGTGGCGCGGCCGGTGCTCGAACGCATCCTCATCGAGCGCTACAGCCCGCAGCGCGCGCTGCACGAACTGCGCAAGCGCCTGCCGGAGATCATGACCCACGCGCCGGACATGCCGCGGCTGATCCACGGCTGGCTGCGCCAGCAGGTCGAGGGCCGGCACGAGCTGTCGATGCGCTCGCGCGACCTGTTCGAACTCAACCTGCTGGTGCGGCGCATGCAGCGGCGGGTGGTGGCGGCGATCGCCGGCGTCGGTCTGCTCACCGTGGCCACGCTGCTGTACGCGCTCGACGCGGGCGGGCCGCAGCTGGGCGGGGTGTCGCTGTGGGCCTGGATCAGCGGTGGTGCCGGCATCGCGGCCTTGCTGTCGGCGTGGTGGCGGCGCTGAGCGTGGCGGCGCTGGATCGCGCGCGGCTGCACGCGGTGCGCGCCGAACTCGGTGAGGAAGGTCCGCGTCACGATGCAGGCCAGCCCGAGCGCGCGCAGCGCCTGCTCAATATCACCCCGGAGACCGGCGAACTGCTGGCGGTGCTGGTGCGCGCCACAGGTGCGCGGCGGGTGCTGGAGATCGGCACGTCCAACGGCTATTCCACGCTGTGGCTGGCCGAGGCCGCGGCGGCACTGGGTGGCGGCGTGACCACGCTGGAATATGCCACGCACAAGATCGCGCTGGCGCGGCGCAACTTCGCCAGTGCCGGCGTGGAGGGCTGTGTCGATCTGATCCTCACCGATGCCGGTGCCTGGCTGGCCGATGCGGCGTCGGCCACGTTCGACCTGGTGTTCCTGGACGCCGAGCGCACGCTGTATTGCGACTGGTGGCCGCAACTGCGCCGGGTGCTGCGGCCGTGTGGGCTGCTGGTCGTGGACAACGCGCTGTCGCACGCGACGGAGATGGCGCCCTTCGCTGCGCTGTTGCAGGCCGATGCCGCGTTCACCTGCACCACGCTGCCCGTCGGCAACGGCGAACTGCTGGCGGTCAAGGACGCGTAGGCGCAGCGCGGCGGCGTGCCTGCCCGCGACGTGCGTCGTCGGGTCAAGCAACCGTCGGCGCGAGCTGCAGCCACGTCGTCATCGGTGCCATGGGTGCCGTTGTCGTGAGCGAGGTCATGGCGCAGTGCATCGGACACTGCCGCTCGGCGCCACCTGCATACGCGCCTCGTTGCCTGCAATGCGCATTGTCGCGCCGCGGCACGGCGCGGATAATCCAGCAGTGAATACCGACGCCGATTCCCTGCAGATCCTCTATCAAGACCCACTGCTCGCCGTGGTCGACAAGCCCGCCCGGCTGATGGTCCACGACAGCAAGCTCGCCCGCGGCGAGGACGATTTCCTCGCCGACCGTCTGCGCGCACAGCTGGGTCGGCCCATCTTCCTGGTGCACCGGCTCGACCGTGCCACCAGCGGCTGCCTGCTGCTGGCCTTCGACCGCGACACCGCCAGCGTCCTGGGCAAGGCGCTGATGGGGGGCGAAGTGGACAAGGATTACCTGGCGATCTGCCGCGGCTGGCCGGCCGAAGATCGCTTCGAGGTCGACCACGACCTCGACGGCGGCCCCGGCAAGCCCCTGAAGAAACCGGCGCAGACCCGCTTCGCGCGCCTGGCCTGCGGCGAACTGCAGGTGCCGTCGGGCGAGTTCGCCACCTCGCGCTATGCGCTGCTGCGCTGCAGCCCGGTGACCGGGCGCTTCCGGCAGATCCGCCGCCACCTCAAGCACCTCTCGCATCACCTGATCGGCGACACCAGCCATGGCGATGGCCGCCACAACCGCATCTTCCGCATGCAGGGCGTGCACCGCATGCTGCTGCACGCCGAACGCCTGGCGTTTCCGCACCCGGACGGCCATCGGATCGCGGTGACGGCGCCGCTGGATGCGGAATTCGTGCGGGCGTTCGGCTTGTTCGGCTGGGATCCGGCGCCGTGGCAGGTGGATGTGGGACGGGGTGTGGCGGAATAATCGCCGACACACGCCGCGCACGCATTGAGGGAGCTTCAGCCGCGGCGTGCGGAGCCGCTCAGGCCTGGCCGTGCTCCCGCAGGCAGCGCCGTCCTTTTCTCGGCAGGATGGCGATGGACGTGATTTCTATCTAGTGTACGAAACTGAATTTCGTTGATTCTAAGGGGGAGACATGCGGAACCGCGTTCGTTCGACACTTCTCGCTTCAATGTTTTCCGCGTTGTCATTTTCTGCGTGGGCAGGCGATGGCGCTGGAAAAGTGATCCAGGTAATGGCTCACACGCAGGATGTCGTCTTCTTCACGTTGGATGGGCCGCATACAAATCCACCTGCATGCTCGAGTACGCCGTGGTCATTGTCATTGGCGACCAACTCCGGCAGAGCGCAGTACGCGTTGATCCTGAGCGCCGTCGCACAAGGCAAGCCGGTGACCGTGCACGGGACAGGGGACTGTTCCGCATGGGGGGATCGGGAAACTGTCGCCTATGTTCTGATCGACAACTGAAATGCCCTGTTGCCCGTCCAGGGAATGCGGGCGCGCCTGATCGATCGGTTATAGGTGGACGATCCGCGCGAACCATTCGCTACCTCGCTGGCCAACGAAGTGCAGGAGCGGCTTCAGCCGCGATCAGGCTTCCTCGGTAACGCCCGGTCGCGGCCGAAGCCGCTCCTGCGACGCGCAGGGCCAGCGCTGTGTCACTTGGCCGGCGGCGCGTTGACCGTCTGTTCCAGGTCCTTCTGCAGGTCGGCGAACAGCGGGGTCATCTTCTGCTGGATCGCGCCCATCAGGTTCTGCATCAGCTGCGGGGTCTTGTCGAGCAGGCTCTGGCCGGCCGGGCTCTCGTAGAACTCGGCCATCGCCAGCACGTCCTGCTTGGAGAAGGTCTGCTTGTACAGGTTGACGTAGAGCGGACGCATCTCCTGCCACGACAGCGCCTTGCGCACGGTGGCCTGGGTACGCTCCTGGATCTGCTGCAGCTTCTGCTGCTGCGCGGCGTCGAGCGGGTGCTGCGCGGTGAGCTGGGCGAACTGCTGGCGCTGCATCGCCTCGATCTGCGGCAGCATGGTGTCGAGCATGTTCTGCGCGCGCGAGGCCGACAGCAGGCGGTTGACGTCGGCATCGGTGGGCGGTTCGGCCAGCGCAGGGAGGGCGGCCAGGGCCAGCAGCAAGGCCAGCAGCAGGCGCTGCGGCCATTGGAAGAAGCGTGGAATCGGGGGCATGGAGCATCCTGCAGAACGATGACCGGCGGCCAGAATACGGCAATCGCCGCGCCGCCGCCGCCGCGCGTGGGGACGTGCGACCGGCCGGCGTCCGCTCCCTGGCTCGTTCAGGCGGCGCCGACGCGGAAACCGGGCGGTCCGGCGAATACCCTACAATCCGCGCCATGGGTAACGGGGCCATCCACATCTCGAGCAGCCTGACGATTCCGGAGGACGAAATCGTCGAGCGCTTCGTGCGCGCCAGCGGCGCCGGCGGGCAGAACGTCAACAAGGTCGCCACCGCGGTCGAGTTGCGTTTCGACCTGGCCGGCTCGCCGTCGCTGCCGGAGCCGCTGCGTGCGCGCCTGCTGGCGCGGCGCGACCGCCGCATCACCGCCGACGGGGTGCTGGTGATCGATGCGCAGCGCTTCCGTACCCAGGACCGCAACCGCGACGATGCGCGCCAGCGCCTGGCCGAGTTCATCGCCGCCGGGCTATCGGTGCCGAAGCGGCGCATCGCCACCAAACCCTCGCACGGCGCCAAGCTGCGACGCCTGGACGCCAAGCGCGAGCGCAGCCAGATCAAACGCGGCCGCTCGCCCGGCCGCTGGGAGTGACTTTTGACCGAACGCGATTACCGCCTGCCCGCAGCGCCCCCGAACATGCCGATGGTCAGGCCCAGCCGCTTCATGCGCTGGCTCGGCCGCACCGCCTTGCGGCTGACCGGCTGGCGGGTCGTGGGCGAGTTCCCCAACGTGCCCAAGCTGGTGATGATCGTGGCCCCGCATTCGTCCAACTGGGACGGGTTCCTGGGCTTCGCGGTCAAGTTCGCGGTCGGCTTCGAGGTGCGCGTGCTGGGCAAGACCCAGTTGTTCTGGTGGCCGCTGGGCCCGCTGCTGCGCAGGCTCGGCGGCATTCCGCTGGACCGCAACTCGCCGCGCGGCGTGGTCGAACAGGCGGTGGCGCTGATCCGCGGCGCCGAACGCATGTGGTACGTGATCACCCCCGAGGGCACGCGCAAGCGTGTGGAGAAGTGGAAGACCGGCTTCTGGAAAATCGCCCACGGCGCGCAGGTGCCGATTTTCCCGGTGTACTTCGACTACCCCAGCCGCACCGTCGGCCTCGGCGAGGTGGTGTGGACCGGCGAGGACATGCAGGCGGACATCGCCGCGATCCGCGAATGGTACCGGCCGTGGCGCGGCAAGCACCGCGATACCTTGTGACGGGCAGCGGCGGCTGACGGCGGCGCCATCCGATGCCGTAGGAGCAGCGCATGGGTCGGATGTTGTTGTGGGAGGGACTTCAGTCCCGACGCAGCAATGTACCAGGTGGCTTTGGTCTTCACTCGTCGCGGCTGAAGCCGC
>NZ_AQOI01000063.1:0-1956 GCF_000364665.1 Xanthomonas sp. SHU 199 | reverse complement strand
CTGCAGCCGCTGCTGGCGGCCACACGCTGAGCGGGCGCGGCCGGGCCGATCGCGCCGCCCCGTCCGCGCAGCGCGATCGGGTCAACGATCGGGCATAAAAAAGGCCAGGAATTCCTGGCCTTTTTCGTTCGCTCAGTACTTGAAGAGCGGGAACTTCAGATCCGGGTGGCGCGCCTTCCATTCGTTGTAGGCGGCGGTGCCTTCCCAGGCGGCGAACGCCTTCGGCGTGCGACCGCGGCCGGACCAGGTTTCGCCGGTGTGCGGCAACTGGTACTTCGGCTTGACCTCGCTGCGGCCGCCGGCGGACTTGCTGCTGGCCGGCTTGGGCGCCGCGCTGGTCACGTAGGCGGCGATCTCGTTGCGCTGCTTGGCGCTGAAGAACTCGGCGAACTGCTCCAGCAGCGACAGCACGTTGGCGTGCGCCGCATTGGTTTCGCCCTCGCGCGCCTGCCGCTCCTGCTCTTCCAGCTTGCGCATTTCTTCCTGCAGCTTGGCCTTGGCTTCGGCGATCTGTTGCAGGTTGCGAACTTCCGTCATGTGTAAAAGACCTGTCTTTAGTAAAAAGGTGTGAAGCGGACGGTATATTTCGTCCGGAACGAAATCACCGCGGGGGATTTCGGCCGTCGAGTATATCGACTCCATGCGAGCGCTGTAGACAAAAGGCGAACACGTTTTCCGGCCCGACCGGTCCCCTGCCCCGGCGCCGCCGATGTTGCACTGCCCCCTTGGCACGCGGCCCCGTGCCCAGTTACACTACGCGTCTGATGTGGGGCGGTAGCTCAGCTGGGAGAGCGTCGCGTTCGCAATGCGAAGGTCGAGGGTTCGATCCCCTTCCGCTCCACCATCTTGCCGTCTTCGACGGTGCAAACGAGGTCAGACAGCCACCAGGCTCTCTGGCCTTTTTTGTTGGCCGAGCTTGGGCCTGGCCGCGCTCGATCGCGCGGGGTGCGCCGTCCGCTGGCGCGCCACGCAGTCCTTGGCCGTCGTCCTGACGGAACGGGAAGCGGGATGCACTCCGCTCCTTCCCGCCGCATCGCTCAGTCGTGCCCGTCCTGCGCCGCCTCGCCCTGGCCGGAGCGCGGGCCGCGCTCGTGCGCCTCGCGCAGCTTCTGGTCTTCCAGGCCCGGCCGCTGCTTGGCGGTGTCGTCCTGGGCACGGTCCTGCCGACCCTCGTGGATGCCCTGCTGCTTGCCGGACTGGGTGGTCTCGTCGTTTGCCATGGTCTGCACCTCGCTGGGGCGGATGCCCGTTCGCCGCCACCCTAGCGGGGCCGCCGTGATGCATGGATCACGGCCTACCTGACGTCACGCCGCCAGCGCCGGTGCGCCGGCCTCGGCGATGTCGTCGCTGCGCAGCAGCCGCGCGCGGTCCAGCAGGATCACCAGCCGATCCTCCAGCTTGCCCATGCCCTGCAGCAGGTCGCGGCGGATATCGCTGCCGAAGGCCGGCGGCGCCTCGATCTGCTGCGGCGGCAGTTCCAGCACCTCGTTGACCGCATCCACCAGCAGGCCGAAGGACTGCGCGCCGCCGCCCTCGTCGGTGGCGGCGCTGGCGATGACGATGCAGCTGCGCCGGGTGACCTCGCTGGGCCCGCGGCCGAGCCGCGACTGCAGGTCCACCACCGGCACCACCGCGCCGCGCAGGTTGATCACCCCGCGCACGCAGGCCGGCATGGTCGGCACCGGGGTGGGCGGACGGTACTCGATGATCTCGTGGATGCCGGCGATGTTGAGCCCGAACAGTTCGCGGTCCAGCTGAAAGGTCAGGAACTGCCAGCCACCCTGCGGCGCGTGCTCGGCCGCGCTCTCGTAGCGATCGTTGTGCATGTTCTTCCCCTTCAGAAGTTGACGAACTGGCCTTCGTCCGGCGCATCCGCCAGCGCGTAGGCCGGCACCGGGCGCGCACGCGGGCGCAGGGCCTTGCCGGCGTCGCGCAGCGGCCGGGTGGCGGCCGGCC
>NZ_AQOI01000062.1:0-21170 GCF_000364665.1 Xanthomonas sp. SHU 199 | reverse complement strand
TCGCCGGCCGCCAGCAGCATCGCCGCCAGCCGCGGATGCGTGCCCAGCGCGAGCATGCGCCGGCCGCTGGCGGTGATGGCACCACTCTCTGCGAGTGCGCCGAGCCGCTGCAGCAGCTCGCGGGCGGCGGCGAGTGCGCCGGCCGGCGGCGGATCGACGAAGCGCAGGCCATCGCTGCCCCAAGCGGCCAGTTCCAGCGCCAGCCCGGCCAGTTCCACCTGCAGGATCTCGGCGCGGCGTTGCGCCTCCAGGCGTTGCGATTGCGGCCACAGCCGGTAGGCCCAGCCGCTGGCGACACGGCCAGCGCGGCCGGCGCGCTGATCGGCCGAGGCCTGGGCGATGGCGGTCACGTCCAGCCGCGAGAAGCCGCTGTTGGGATCGTAGTGCGGCTCGCGTGCCAGCCCGGCGTCGATCACCACGCGCACCCCGGGCAGCGTCACCGAGGACTCGGCCACATTGGTCGCCAGCACCACGCGCCGCCGCCCCTGCGGATCCGGCTGCAGCACCTTGCTCTGCTGTTCCACCGGCAACTCGCCATGCAGCGGCAGGACCTCCACTCCGCTCCCTTCTCCCCCCGGGAGAAGGTGGCGCGCAGCGCCGGATGAGGGTACGCCAGAGGCGGTGCCGGCTGGTGTAGCGACGGGGTCTGTGCCCGTCGAAGTTACGCCCGGGCTCATACTCGCACCACCCCCAACGTCCGCCGCCTCCAACGCCGCCTGTACCCGCCCGATCTCGCGCTGCCCGGGCAGGAACACCAGCACGTCGCCCGGGTGCTGCTGCAGCGCATGCTCGACCGCGCGCCGGGCCTGCGCTTCCAGCGATTCCTCGCGCCGCGCGGGAAAGTGCGCGATCTCTACCGGGAAGCTGCGCCCGGCGCTGGACAGCCGCGGCGCGTCGAGGAACTGCGCCAGGCGCTCGCCGTCCAGGGTTGCCGACATCACCACGATGCGCAGGTCCTCGCGCACCTGCGCCTGCACGTCCAGGGCCAGCGCCAGGCCCAGGTCCGCGGCCAGGTGGCGCTCGTGGAACTCGTCGAACAGCAGCGCGCCGACGCCCTCAAGCATCGGGTCGTCCTGCAGCATGCGGGTCAGGATGCCCTCGGTGACCACCTCGATGCGGGTACGCGCGGACACCTTGTTCTCGAAGCGAATGCGGTAGCCCACGGTTTCGCCCGGCGTCTCGCCGCGCTGCCGGGCCATGAAGGCGGCGGCGCTGCGCGCGGCGACCCGGCGCGGCTCCAGCATCACGATGCGCCGGCCCTGCAGCCAGGGCGCGTCGAGCAGCGCCGGCGGCACCTGGGTGGTCTTGCCGGCGCCGGGCGGGGCTTCCAGCACCAGGCGCGGATGGGCGGCGAGGCTGTCGCGCAGTTGCGGCAGCAGCGGATCGATCGGAAACACGGCGGACGTCATCGGCAAAGGATACGTGGCCGCCGAGCCGCCGGGGAGCGGCGACAGGCGCGTGGCCCGTACAATTGGCTGCTGTCCCGGCTGATTCCCGCGCAACCGCATGACCCTGATCGACATCGGCGCCAACCTCACCCACGAGTCCTTCGATCGCGACCGCGACGCGGTATTGGAGCGCGCCCGCGCCGCCGGTGTCGCGCAACTGGTGGTCACCGGCGCCAGCCGCGAGCACTCGCCGCTGGCGCTGCAACTGGCGCAGCAGCATCCGGGCGTGCTGTACGCCACCGCCGGCGTGCATCCCCACCACGCAGTGGAGTACACCGCCGAGTGCGACGCCGAACTGCGCGCGCTGCATGCGCATGCCGAAGTGGTGGCGGTGGGCGAGTGCGGCCTGGACTACTTCCGCGATTTCTCGCCGCGGCCGGCGCAGCACCGTGCGTTCGAGCGGCAGCTGCAGCTGGCGGTGGACACCGGCAAGCCGCTGTTCCTGCACCAGCGCGACGCCCATGCCGACTTCATGGCGCTGATGCGCCAGTTCGACGGCACGCTCGGCCCGGCGGTGGTGCATTGCTTCACCGGCAACCGCGAGGAACTGTTCGACTACCTGGATCGCGACTGGTACATCGGCATCACCGGCTGGCTGTGCGACGAGCGCCGCGGCGCGCACCTGCGCGAGCTGGTGAAGCACATTCCCGCTAACCGGTTGATGATCGAGACCGACGCGCCGTACCTGCTGCCGCGCACGCTCAAGCCGACGCCGAAGGACCGCCGCAACGAGCCGGCGTTCCTGGCGCACATCGTCGAGGAGCTGGCACGCGACCGCGGCGAGGACGTGGCGACGGTCGCCGTGGCCAGCACTTCTGCCGCGCGGACATTCTTCCGTTTGCCGATGCCGGGCTGAGTACGTCGACGCGGCGGGTTTCGTGTTTGGGGATTCGTGATTGGGGATTGGGGATGCGTAAAAGCGCGCTTGGCTGTACGCGTCTTTTGTGGGAGCGGCTTCAGCCGCGACCGGACAACGCGTCGCGGCGGATGGTCCGGTGGCCATGCCGATCCTCTGCGACCGTGCCGGCCGATGCGCCGGTGGAGATCCTGGACGGCGTGGGTTGGCGTCTTCTTGTGGGAGGGACTTCAGTCCCGACGCACGACGGTGTCAGTTGGCTTTACTCTGCATTCGTCGCGGGTGAAGCCGCTGCTGCGCAGGTAACGCCATTGGCGGCACTACGGCCTCTCAATCGACCTGCGCGTCCTCGCGCTTGGCCTCCGCCATGGCTTCCGGCTCCAGTTCCTCGGCACTGCGGTTGAGCTTGACGAACACGCCCCAGGCGACCAGCAGCAGCGCCGCGCACAGGCCCACGGCAGATGCGTAGGGCAGCTTGGACGGATCGTCGTGCATCAGTTCGAAGATCGACACCAGGGTCTCGATCGCCAGGGCGATGACGATGACCACGAAGAACCGCGACAGATAGCGACGCACCCGGGTCGGTCCGCTGACCTTGACGTCGCGCTGCACCTCCTCCTCGTAGATGGTCTGGCCCAGTTCCAGGGTCACCAGCGCCACGGTGAGCAGCCCGATCGCTTCCAGCACCACGTTGAAGCGGTCGCGCACCACCAGTTCGCCGCCCGGGGTCAGGCCATGCCATAGCTCGAGCACGGCCATGCAGATCAGCCCGGCCGCGCACAGCAGGAACAGCAGGATGATGAGGAAATGCCCGCCGCGGAACAGTTTTTCCATGCACGTGCCCGTCGCTTGCCCCCTGTATGGTGGGCGAGCATAGGCGCCAGGCGCGTCAGCGGCGCGCGAAGATGCAGGGCCGCCCTTGGGACGGCGCGGATACGGCATTTCCCGGAGCACCGTGGCGGGTGCGCGCAGGGCAGGAGCGCGTTGCGCGCGGCACCGGCTTTCCGCGGCAACCATCAGCGCGCGGGCAGGCCGGCCTGGTACGCCTGCAGGTGGCAGTACGCCGCCATCAGCAGCGGCGCGTCCTGCCCGGCGGCGCGAGCGCGGACCAGCATGTCGCCGACGATCTGCTGCGCCTCCACCTGCTGCCCGGCTTCCAGGTCGCGCAGCATCGACGCCTTCATCGGCGAGCCTGGTTGCGTCAGCAGGTGCAGCGCACTGGCCTGCGCTTCCTCCGGCACCGGTTCGCCGGCCGCCGCGGCCACCGCCGTGCACTCGGCATACAGGCCGCGCACCAGCGTCACCCCATCGTCGCTGGCGACGATACGCCCGATCGGCGCACGCATCAGGCAGGTGGCCGCAGCCAGCGCGGTGAGGAAGGTGTACTTGATCCATTGCTCCTGCGCGATCCGCGGCGTGGCCAGATGGTCCACGTCGGCCTGCGCGCAGGCCTCGGCCAGGGCGCGCACGCGCGCGCTGTCGGCACCGCGGCCGTCGCGCTCGCCGAAGGTCAGCGAGGCCGGCTTGGCCAGGTGCTGGATCGCGCCGTCGGCATCAAGTACCGCGCTGATGAAGCACAGCCCGCCGACGACCCGCTCCGCACCGAAGCGCGCATCCAGCGCCGGATAGTGGCGCAGGCCATTGAGGATCGGCAGCACGCTGGTGCCCTCGTGGATCGCAGGCGCCACCGCGTCCAGCGAACTTTCCAGGTCGTAGGCCTTGCAGCTCAGCAGCACCAGATCGAACGGCCGCGCCTGTGCCGCGCCGGGCAGCGCCTCGGCGGTGAGCGTACTCACCGCGATCGCCGCGTCGCCGCGCGGGCTGCGGATGCGCAACCCATCGCGTTGCAGGCGTGCGGCCCGTGGTGGTCGCACCAGAAAGCTGACATCGACGCCGGCCTGGGCCAGGCGTCCGCCGAAATAACCGCCGGTCGCGCCGGCTCCGAGAATCAGGATACGCATGAGACGTGGATCGCCATGGGGTGGGAGGCGTCCGACTGCGGGAACGCATGCCGGCAAGCGAGCGCGCGTGCGGTCCTGTCGACGATGCGACGCAATCGGCCATGCCGTTGCGCCGCACCACGACCTGCACGCATCAGGGTGACCGCATGCAGCGGTACCCAGTGCGGCTCAGCTCTTCTTCACCAGCTCGACGCGGCGGTTCTGCGACTTGCCCTGCTCGGTCGCATTGTCCGCCACCGGGTCGGCATCGCCGAAGCCGGCCGCGGTCAGACGCGACGCGTCGATACCCTGCGCGACGAGCGCGGCGACCACCGCCTTGGCGCGTCCTTCCGACAGCGTCTTGTTGTGCGCGGCATCGCCGGTGCCATCGGTATAGCCGTTGACGGCCAGCTTCAACGCGGCGTCCTGTTTGAGCAACTGCACGACCTGCGCGATCTGCGGCTGCGAATCGGGCAGGATGTCGGTCTTGTCGGTGGCGAAGTTGACGTGCAAGGCCACCTTGCCGGTCTTGTCGATCTGCGTCTTCAGTTCGCTGGCCGGCAGCAGGCTGGCGGTGACCTGCAGCGGCTTGGTCTCGGCGATCAGCAGGCCGCCGCCGAACTGGTAGCTGCACAGGTGAATCCAGATATCGCGGTCGGCGCGATGCACCACGAAGACCTGTACGGGGTTGTTCCAGACATCGCCCAGGCCGCTGTTGTACTTGGTGGCGACGTCGCGCGGCCACTCCTTGATCTTCTGCGTGGCCGCTTCGGGGATCCGGCCGTCGAAGATCTTCTTGCCGCCGAGTGCGGTGACCACCGCCTCGATGTTGCGCGACAGCTCCAGGTCGGAGAAGGTCTTGCCCTGCGCCGCATCGATGTGCGCCGACCAGACCTTGCCCTCGACCGGTTGCAGGCGATCGCCGGTCCAGAACGGCACCTGGTCGAAGTCCGCGACGTCCGGCGTGCTGCCGGTGACATAGCCGGTGGGCAGCGCGATGTAGGGGAAATCTCCCAGTGGGACGTCGGACACCGGTAGGCTGGCAGGATCGAATGCCGTACTGGCTGAGGACTGGGCCGCAGGAGCTTCCTGCGTGCCGCCGGCGGTCGCCGCGGGGGCCGTCGCCTGATCGTCGGGATGTGCGGCTTGCTCGTGCTTCTTGCAGGCGCTCAGACTTGCGATGACGGCCAGGGCCAACGTCGCCGCTACTGCTCTTTTCACAGAGATACTCCTTGTCGGGGGACGAACCAAACTAGTGTAACGGCGCGATCGGCCGATCTTGCTGCAGAACCATGAACCCGCGTCGACCAACAATGGGCGACACAGGTTTGAGTCGCAGCAGAAGCGCGATCAGTGCTTCAGGTCAGGTGGCTGGAACAGCGCATCCGGCTGCGGGCCGTAGTCGACGCGTTGGATGTCCCATTGCTGTTGCTGTTCCAGCCCGGTCTTGCCGCGATAGGCGAGCACCAGGCCGGTCTCGCGGTCCAGCCACATCGTGCCTTGCCGGGTCCTGCCGGGCCCATCCGGGTTGGCCAGGCGGTACCGCCATTGCACCGCGTCGCGGCCCGCGCGCAGGCCGCTGTCGCCACGCTGGCAATCGGCGAACATGCCAAGACCCGCGCAGGGGTGCTCCGGATCGAAGCGTAGCGGCCAGCGCATCCCGGGAACGGGCATCGCGCCGCCCTGCTGGCCGACGATCCAACCGGTGGGTGCATCTTTCGCCAGGATCAGCGCATACGACCGACCGCTGGCATCCTGGAACTGGATCCGCAACGCGTCGTCGCGAAAGAACACCATCGCCGGCTGCGCCGCGCCGCGCGGTTGGATCCGGCTCAGGCCGCCGAGCTCGTTGGTCGTCACTTGGGCGACGCCAGAGAATGCAGCGTCTTCGGCGTGTACCTCGCCAAAAGCGGCCTGGCACAGTACCGCAGCGCAAGCCAGCAGTGCGCACCGATGCATCACTTGTCCAGGTTGCCCTGCGTGTAGATGGGCGACTGCATGCGTACGATGGCGTAGCTCTCGATGGGCAGGCGATTGGTGAGTGGCTGCAGGGGCGATGACTCGAAGGTGCCCGACTTCAGATACTGGGATTTTCCGCCGAGTACCCAGCCGACGAAGGGGACGACCAATGGTGCGTCGTAGACCACCTTGATCTTGAGGATGTTGGCGTCCTGCACATTGACACCACTGCTGCCGACCGCGTCGCTGCGGTAGGCGAGCGTGTCGTTGGGCAACGCGTACTGGCCGTTGTACTGGCGTTCGCGGAAGTTGCTCCATGCGGCGCGCGTGGGATTGATGACGGTGATGCGGCCGTGCAGGGTGAGGTCGGCGAAGGCCTTGGCGTACGCCATCTCGAGCGCGGCCTGGCCGGTGTCGTGGGCATACAGCGGCATCATGCCCTTGGCGAAGCCCTTGCGCATCTCCATGCGATCCACCCCGCTGACCGCACCCGCGCGCGCCGCCATCAGCGCGGCGTAATCGAGCGTGGACTTCATGCGGTACAGCAGCACCGCCTGGATGACGGCGAGCAACAGGAATAGCAGCACCGGCGTGATGATCACCAGTTCCACCATGGATTGGCCGCGCATCGACGAGCGGCTGCGCGGTGCGCGGACGCGTGCTTTCATGACATGGCTCCGCTAGAGGAAGGCGCCGGCGCGGTGGCGCGCCAGTGCCAGTGTTCGCCGCGTTGCGGCTGTAGACGGTCCAGCGCACCGCCATGGAACTCGATGGTCGCCGCGGCCCGCCGGCACATCGCCGTGCGATACGGCCTGACGTTCTCGCGCCACTCCATCACGATATCGTCGTGGCCCAGGAACACCAGATCCAACGGATAGCCCATGCCGATGGTATGCACGCTGGCGCACGGACGGATCAGCAAGGCCTCCGATCCATCGGTGGCCAGCGCCGGGCGCGCCAGCAACCCGCGCGCGCGCGACCACCAGGTATCCGCCGCCCACACCTGCGGGATCGGGATGCCGGCGCTGCGCTCGATGCATCCACGCTTCACAGGATGCCCTCCTGCAGCATCTTCAAGTAGATGAAGTAGCCGAGGAACAGGAAGATGAGCGGGAAGAAGAACATCACCAGCGGCAGCATCATCTTCACTGGTGCTTCGAGCGCCAGCTTCTCGGCGCGCAGGAAACGTTCCTCGCGGCGCTGGTTGGCCTGCGCGCGCAAGGTGTCGCTGAGGTTGGCGCCGACCTTGTCGGCCTGGATCAGTGCGCTGGTGAAGCTGGTGATCTGCGCGATGTCCATGCGCTCGGCCATGCGCCGCAGCGCCTCGGCACGGGGCAGGCCGGCGCGCAGGTCGCGCAGCATGCGCGAGAACTCCTGCGACAGCGCACCGGCCGGTCCCTTGGCCACCGCCTGCTCGATGCCGCCGGTGACGTTCAGGCCGGCCTCGACCGACATGGTGATGAAATCCAGATAGACCGGAAGGTCGCGCACGACGGTCTTCTGCCGTGCCTTGCGTCGCTCGCCCAGCCACAGCGCGGGGTACAGCCAGCCGAGCACGCCGCCGAACAGCAGGCACATCAGGCCTGAGCCGATCCCGAGATGGCCGAGCATGCCGGTGCACAGCAGGAAGAAGGCGGTCACCACCAGCGCACTGGCCATGCGCAAACCATAGAACTCTTCCGGCGTCAGCGTGTAGTCCTGGCCTGCCGCCTGCAACTGGCGGTGGGTCTGTTCCAGTTGCGCCACACTCAGGCGCGGGGCGATGCGCCTGGTCAGCACCGTCACCAGCGGCCACATCAACTGCATCAGTCGCGGCAGCGGGTCGTAGTAAGTACGGTCTTCCAGCTCGACTTCGCGGATCACCCCGCGCGTGCCGATGACCACCAGTGCGACGGCGCCGGCGGCAAGAAGCGCGATGAGGACGAGCATCCAGGTCATACGTCGATCGTCATGATCTTCTTGCAGAGACGATAGCCCAGGTATTCCATGACCAGGCAGATGGTGATCACCACCCAGCCGTGCCAGCTATGGAACATCGGCTGCATGGTTTCGCTATACATCAGGCTGAGATAGCCGATCAGGAACACCGGCAGCATCGCCATGACGATGCCCTGCAGGCGGCCCTGCGCCGTCAGCGACTTCACCTTCTTCTCCATGGTCAGGCGCCGGCGCAGCGTCTCGGCCAGGGTCGCCAGGGTTTCCGCCAGGTTGCCGCCGACCTCGCGCGAAATATTGACCGCCGAAACGAACAGTTCGGCATCGGTAATGGGCACCCGCTTGCTGAAGTTCTCCATCGCCTCTTCGGCGCGAAGGCCCATGTGTTGCTCACGCAGCACCAGCGCCAGTTCCTGCGCCAGTGGCGGTTGACCGTCATGAACCAGTACTTCCATCGCCGGCGCGAAGCCGACGCCGGCGCGCAGGCTGCTGGACAGCATCTGCAGCGCGTCGGGAAGCTGCTCCTGGATCCGCTCCAGCCGGCGCTTGCGCAGGAACGCGTAGACCTTGCGCGGCGCGAAGATCAGGAAGATGCCGATCAGCACTGCGATGACCAGGCTCCCGGTCAGCATCCACACCAGCAGCGGGATGATCACCATCACCACGGCGCTGATCATGTAGACCTGGGCCGGATCCAGGAACAGGAACATGTCCGCCAGGTTCATGCGCGCCTGGTCCATGAAGCTTTCGCGGTAGCGCTTCAGGAACTGCTCGCTGGAGCGCGCGATCAGCAGGAATGCCGTCACGGTCCCGGCGAACACCAGCAAGGCGATCAGCCACAGTGCCATCAGCGCGCGCTTCCCTGGTTGCGGAAGATGCCCAGATCCACCGACACGCCGCGTTCGGCGAGTTCCTCGTAGAACTCGGGCACGGCGCCAGTCGCGACGAAGTTGCCGGCGACCTTGCCGTCAGGGCCATGGTAGGTGGTGGGCTTGAACAGGAACAGGTCCTGCATCTGGATGGTGCCGCTTTCGATGCCGGTGATTTCGGTGATGTGGCTGACCTTGCGCGAGCCGCAGGGGTAGCGGCGCTGGTGCACGATCAGGTTGACCGCCGACGCGATCTGCTCGCGCACCACCACCATCGGCAACTCCATGCCGGCCATCATCACCATCACCTCCAGGCGCGACAGCGTCTCGCGTGGATTGTTGGCGTGCGCGGTGGTCAGCGAGCCTTCGTGGCCAGTGTTCATCGCCTGCAGCATGTCCAGACACTCACCGCCGCGGCACTCGCCGACCACGATGCGGTCCGGGCGCATGCGCAGCGCATTCTTGACCAGGTCGCGGATGGTGATCTGGCCCTTGCCCTCCATGTTGGGCGGGCGGGCTTCCAGCGCCACTAGGTTGGGCTGCACCAGTTTGAGTTCGGCCGCATCCTCAATGGTGACCACGCGGTCGCCGTCCGGGATGAAGTTCGACAGGATGTTCAGCAGGGTGGTCTTGCCGGAGCCGGTGCCGCCGGACACCACGATGTTGCGGCGCTCGCGCACCGCCATGATCAGAAACTCCAGCATTGCCTCGTTCAGCGAACCGAACTTCAGCAGGTCCTCGCCCATCAGCCGGCGCGTGGCGAACTTACGGATGCTGATGCTCGGTCCGCGCAGGGCGACCGGCGGGATCACCGCATTGACGCGCGAGCCATCTTTCAAGCGTGCGTCGACCAGCGGCGAGCTTTCGTCGATACGCCGCCCCAGGGGCGTGACGATGCGCTCGATCGCGGCCAAGCAGGCGCGTTCGTTGGAGAACACCACGTCAGACTTCTGGATGCGCCCGGCACGCTCGATGAAAATGTCGTCGTGCGAATTGACCATGATTTCGGTGACGGTCGGATCGTCGATCAGGTCTTCCAGCGGCCCCAATCCGATCGCCTCGTCCAACACCTGCTTGGCCAGCCGGCGCGGGCTGATGTCCGCGGGCAGATCGCTGAACTCGCGCTTGAGGATGTCGTCGATCAGGTTGATGGTGCTGTCGCGCAGCGCGCTGTCGTCCATGCTGCGCACGTCCATGCGTCGCAGGTCCATCTGCCGTACCAGCGCCATGTGCAACTTGGTGCGCCAGGTGGCGATATCCGATGGCGGCGGTCCGGCTACCACCATGTCGGTCGCGGTGGGCGCCGCCGTCTGGCGATCGGGCGCGGCATCGGTGGCTGCCGTGGGCGCGTCCGTGGCCCGGCCCGCCGCGCCGTCGTTGGCGGCGGGCGTCTGTCGGACGATGCGTGCATCGTCGCCGCTGACCTTCAGCATGTACTGGCCGATGCGGATCTCGTCCTTACCGTCGATCGGCCCCTGTTTGGCCAGCACTACCTTGCCATTGAGCGTGATCGGCTCGCGTCCACCCAGCGGCAGAATGAACACGCCTTCGTCCTCGCGCAGCAGAGTGGCGTGCTTGCCGGCGATGTTCCAGCCCTGCAGCATCACCAGATTGGCATCGGCGCGGCCGATGCCGCACTCGCGGTGCATGCATTTGACCTGACGCGTGTCGCCTCCTGGCGTATTGATCAGCACTGTGAACATGGCAGTGAACCTTGCGCTCCGTGGGGTGGGTTACTTGATCAACTTGTCTTGTCGCGGACTGATTTCGTTCTGCAGCTCCTTCTCGATACCTTCGGCACGCTGCAGGTCCTGCAGGTTCTCCGGCGAGGTCGGGCTGACGATGCGCGGGGTCACGAAGATCACCAGTTCGGTCTTGTTGCCGCGGAAGCCATCGGAGCGGAACAGTTTGCCGAGGATCGGGATGTCGCCCAGCAGCGGCAACTTGTCCACGGCCTTGGAGGCTTCCCGATCGAGCAGGCCGGAGATGACGATGGTCTGGCCGGCATTGACGTTCAGCTCGGTCTCCACGCGCCGGGTCAGGAAGCCGGGAACGCCCTGTACCGACACCGACGGATCGATCCGGCTGACCTCGGCCATGATCGAGGTATTCACCTGATTGGACGAGTTGACCGTCGGGTTGATATTGAGGCGGATGCCGTATTCCTTGTACTCGATCTGGGTCTGGCCGAGGATCGACGGCACCACGATCGGCACTTCGCCACCGACCAGGAAGGTCGCGTTGCTGCCGCTCTTGGCGCTCAGCTTGGGCTGCGCCAGCACCCACGCCTTGCCACGGCTCATCAGCAGGTTGATCTTCGAAGCGATGGTGGTGGCAATGCCGAAGTAGCCCTGCGGCCCGGGCAGCTTGGTAGGCAGCTGATCCTTGATGTCCTGGAACGTCTGGTTGTTCTGCGGCAGCACGCGGAAGTAATTGTTCGTGGTCACGTCGCGGATCAGACCGCCAATCGGACCATCGATGGTGCTGTCCCAGCGGATGCCCAGATCTTCGACCGAGTTCTTGTTGAACTCCATGATCGACACGTCCATCTGCACCATCGGCCGCATGCCCACCGGGTCGGCGCCGGCGAAGTTCAACACCTGCGGATAGATCTTCTGCAACGCCTGGATCTTTGCCGTGGTGGCGGCGTCGATGTCGTTGCCCGAGATCACCACATTGGAGCCGATGGCCCGCACGGTGACCCCCGGCGTGTTGCCCAGCAGTTCGCGCACGGTGTCGGCAGCGCCTTCGGACTTGCTGCCACCGACCGTCACGTTGACGTCGCGCTGGCTGCCATCGGCCATCCACAGGTGGACGTTGGTCTCGCCGGGCTTGGTGCCGATCATCACCAGTTCGGACTTGCCGACCGAGAAGACGCTCAGGACCTCGCCGTCGCCGACCGCGATACGGCGCAGCGCACCGGGTACCCGCCGCACCACGGCCTCCCCGGCATAGATGTTTTGCGATGGCTGGATCAGCGGAGCGACCGACGGCTTCCTGTCGCCGGCCAGGGCGACGCCGCCACCGCCCGACGAGGAACCGCTGCTGCCCAGTTCCTGGATCTGCGATTCCATCGTCTGCTTGAGCTGGTCGACCTGGCGTCCCTGCGCTATCGGTCGCGCCTGCTCCGCTGACGTGGCATCCGCTGCCTGTCCCGCCGCCGATGCCGGCGACGGCACCACAGCATGCGCGGCCGGCCGTGATGCCGTGCCGGTGGTTGCGGCCTGTTGTGCCGATGCGTTCCATCCCCCGATGCCCGCCAGCAACAAGCCGGCCAACCATGGCGCCGATGTCCCGGCCTTGCTCCTGCGACGGCGTGTTGCTTGCGTCATGCTTAACCCTTTCCGCCAATGATGAACTCAACGCGGCTGCTTCCGCTGCCCGTGCTTGCCGGATCTCCCGATCCGAGCGATCGCAACAACTGACTCTCGCTCATGCCCGTTGCCGCGCCGGGCGAGGTGTCCTGAACTTCGCGCAGCAGCACGCGCACCGCGCCCACCTTGGAGGCGACGGCCAGCTGCTTGGCCTGGTATTGGTCCAGCTCCAGGGTGACGCTGGAAAAGCCGGTGGACGCGTTGGATTCCTCGCCTTCCTTCGGCGTCGGCGTCTCGCCGATACGGCTGCCGGCCGCCAGCACCTTGATCTTCTGCAGCAGCGGGAACACCTGCGCGCCCGATGCCTGACCGCCAGCACCGCCATTGCTGCCGGTGGAAGCGTCCTTGACGAAGAAGATGTCGATCAGGTCGCCTGGCGCGATCATGCCCGAGATCGAATTGTTCTCGTCGACGCTCATCGTGTAGGCGACCTTGCCCTTGGGAATCAGCCGCGAGAACTGGTCGTACAGCGGGACCAGGGCGCTGGCGCTCAGCGGTGCGCCGCCCCGTGCCGGCGCACGCAGTATCCGGCCTTCGAACTGGGTGTGGTTGTCGGGCGTGACGGCGTCGGCGGGCGCGAATTCGGCCGGGACCGTGCGCAGCGCCAGATCGCTGCCCTGCAGGATCGCCCCTTGCGGCAGATCGTTCACCGGGACCGCGACGTCGACCATCGGCCGGTTGTCCTGAGTGCGTTCGGCGACCGTAGTGCGGATATAGCTGACCGCAATGAAGGCGGCCAAGCCGGCCATGACCACCGCGATCAGGATGAAAAGGACGTTCTTGCTGAGTTTGGGTTTCTGCATTGAAGAGGCGCCGTCGGGCAGGTCATCGCGAGGGAAGAGGGATCACCCCACCAGTACGTCGGACGCCGAGATGGCGTAGACGAAGGCGGCATAGAGATCTTTGAGGGCTGTCACCACCTCGGTGATCAGGTCGGGCTTGGCGATCAGCACGATCACCAGCGCCATGACCACCACGGTGTATTCGATCGTGGACTGGCCGCGCTGCAGGCGCCGGCAGCGCAGGGCGTGCGCGTTCATTCGACCACCGCCACGATCACGGTGCCGGTCTGCCCGCGGCTCGATGTTACGGTGACGCGATCGTCCCGCCGGGTGAACCGGGAGACGCAGTGCGGGCTGCTCGCGGTGCAGGTCGAAGAGGAGCCGTCGCGCGCATAGCCCTGCCCGGCGAAATACCGCGCGTAGTACTGCTGGTTCTGCAGCGGCGTGTAGCGGTTGAGCATGCTCAGTGTCCTGACATGACGCGGCGTGTCCATGTAGACGATGTCCTCGGCGACCTGCGTGTCCGGCAGACGGCCGAAGCCCTTGCCGACCCCGTCGGCGGGGAGGTTCTTCTTCGGAATCTCCATCACGCCGATCTGGCCCTGCGTGCGGTTGGCATCGCCGCTCAGTTCCACGGTGATGTAGTAGCCGCTTTTGGTCATGTGGCCGAGCACGGTCTTGCTGCCGGCCGGCGTCGTCACGACAAGATCGCCCCATTCCTTGCGATAGAACTGCTCGACCTGCCGTGGCGACTGCGCGACGCTGAAACGGCTGGCGCGCATCGCGATGCCGTTGTAGAGCATATGGTCGGATACGACCTCGCCGGACGCCTCGTCCGGGACCGGTACCTCCGGCCAGTCCACCGCACGTGCCGGCTGCGCCGCCAGCGCGGACAGGAGCACGCCCAGCCCGCTGGCGAGCATGCGATGGGAGCTACGGGCGTTCATGGCTTGCCCGGTTTGACCGGATAGTTGGCCAGCTTGTCCGAAGGGACGACATCCGGCTCGATGGTGCCCAGCTCCAGGTCGCCGAGGGAGCCGACCATCGGCAGGATCGGCTTCAACGGCTTGACCATGTCGAAGATGCGATCGAGGCCGGCGAAGTAGGAGGCAGGCGCCAGCGGACGCACGGCGCTGACCACGCTACGCGGGCCGCTACGCGGACCGGAGGCATTCCAGGCGTCGGTCAGCAGGGTCTGGTGTCGCTTGTCGACCAGGTTGAGATTGTCCAACGGTTCCAGGAAGTGCGCAGGCCGCCCGTCCGCCGTCTTCAGGTCGCGATAGTTCAGCGCCACTTCCGCGGTGACATAGCCGTTGCGGTTGGGCGGGAATGCGCCGTCGGCAAAGTTCCGCGGTACCAGAGCGGCGGCGTTGTCCATGTAGCCGGGCGAGCCGCCGTTGGCAGTCCGCGTGATCGACAGGTCGCCTTTCTCCAGCAGCTTCCGGTTCGAGAAGGTGTTGAGCATCTGGTCGGCGAACGCACCGTTGGCGTTGCCGGAGGCGCGGCTGGTGATCGGCGCGTCGGCATCGGCGAAGTTGCGGTCGAGCGCCCTGCGCTGCAGGACGGCGCGGCTTGGCGGTTGATAATTGCTGGCCACGCTGGCTTCCCAGGCGGCGTTGCGCGCCGCCTGCATCGCCATCTGCTTGCCGTGCCCCAGCTTGGCAACGACCGGAATCAACAGGAACAGCGGCACCAGCACGGCAGCACACACCGCCAGCTCCACCATCCCCTGTCCGCGCATCCTGCGCGCTGGTGAAAAGAACGTCGTCTTCATCCTGCGTCCTCCTAGTTTTCTTCCTTCTCACCCGCCACGTTGGAAGGAATCAGACCGCTGCCGAGGCTGAACGAGTTGACCTGCAGCACGCAGCCGTTGCCGCCTTGCAGCGGCTTGGCTTCCAGCGGAATGGCCTGCAGGTATGCGCCTGCGCCGTCCACGGTGCAGCCGGCCGCATCGCCGGGGGATTCGGAAAAGCCCCACTTGGTACCGCCCGACCACATGCACACGTCCTGCTTGCCGTTCTCCCAGCGCGTGCAGGGCTGGCCCTTGATCTGGCCTTCGCCCGACAGCTTCCAGCCGATAGCCTGGACGCTCTGGCGCTCCTGCGTGCGCGCGCTGCTGTCGATCGGCATGTACATGCCGTTGGCGTCTTCGATGGCGTCCTTGTCCGTGTGCTCTTCCAGTTTGACCATGCAGGCGGCCTGCGCGCTGTCGCCATCGGCGCCGAGGGTCCAACTGACCTGATGGGCGAACTGCCGATGCGCATCGATCATGATCTCGACCTCGCCGGTTCCCAGCTTGGCTTCTTCCTGCGGCGAGAGCGCGCGGGTCGGCATGCCCGAGCCGCGGCAGGCCTCCAGCTTCGCCTGGTAATTCTTGCGCTCCAGATTCTCGCCGCCGATGCGCGACTCCCAGGTCAGCACCACGTGGAGCGCAGGCAGCGACTTGACGCCGCTCTCGGAAGAAGAGGATGCCTCGCCGGCATCGCCTTCCGGCGCTTCGTGCGACTGGCAGCCTGCGGTGAACGCGAGTGAGGCCGCGCAGGCCAGGGCCAGGGCGCGGGATCGGTTGGTCGATAACATCATGGAGCGGCCACCAGGAGTGTGCGGTCGGAGATGGGGGTTTGCACCAGGCGTGCCTGCCAGTAAGGACTGAACAGACTGCCCTTTTCGAACTTGCCGTCGCCTCTGCCCCAGACCGAACGCCGGAAGGCGCTGAGTTCGTAGGGCCTGTTGAAGTAGACCTGTGCGCTGGCCATCGCGCGCAATTGCTCGCCCCGCGCCTGGTCCTTGAGCTGCATGCGTCCGCTTCCCATCTTCAGCGCGGAACTAGTACGGGCCTTGTCGACCTTGGTGCCGACTTCGACCGTGTAGATCGGCCCCGCATTGGCACCTTCGGGCTGCTGCGAGTAGGCATCCTTGACGTCGTGGTAGCGCGGACTGATGCCATAGCGGTAGCTGTTGATGAAGGCGTCGTTGCGCTTGAAGTCCGGGACGACGGCCGGGTCGCCTTCGATGAATCTGCCGGCGATGTCGCTACTCCGGGTGCCGTTGTAGGCCTGGTAGCGGCGGCCGTCGTAGGGCGATGTCCAGCCTCGCCCGTTGTTCATGCCAGCGAAGAAGTTTGGCTTGCGACCATCCACCGCCTGCGTGCCGCCCCAGCCGATCGGAAACTTGAAGGTCTTCAGGAACAGGGGCAGGCGGAACTGGAAGGCATCCACGCCCGACCAACGGTCGTACTCGACCATGTCGGTGCCGCCGTTGTTGTTGAACACGCCGAAGGCAGTGCCGTCGCGTGCGCGCGTGAAGGTATCGCGCGAGGCCATCACCACATTGCGGTAGCGTTCGCCGCCCTTGTTGGTGCTGGTCAGGCCGCGACGCTGACCCGGCGTATAGCTCTCGAGCTGATTGCCGGCCGACAATACGTTCTTCGCCAGTACGCCCTTGCCGACCACGGTCAGATCGGCATCGGGCACGTTGTCCTTGACCACCTTGCTGGCCATGGCGAACACGTTGGCTTCCGAGGCGAGATCGCCGACTGCCGCGTCGGCAGCCAGCGCGTAGGGGTGGTCGAGGAATTGGTCCAACCCGCGGACGGTGATATCTGCCATTCGCAGAAAGCCTTGCCGGAATACTTTGAGGGCGGCATTGAGCGCTGTCATCGCGCGATCGATGGCGATCAACGCTTCACCGAGGCCCGGCACCCAGAACAGCAGGACTTCGGCGAACTTGTTGAATTTTTCGAAGTGGACCGTGGTGGAGTGGACCATGGTCAGCCAGGAGTTCAGGCTGACGACCTGCGCGACCGCCACCTCGTTGGCGACGCGTCCGCGATTCAGATAGGCAGCGAAATTGCGCGCGCGTGCCTGCTCGACGGCGATGCTGTAGGCCGCGGCATCGGCGGCGTTGGTGAGTTCGACCTTCTTGCCGACCACCTGTCCGGTATTGAAGGTCACCAGCAAGCCAACGCACAGCACCATCAGGAACACCAGCACCATCGGCATGGCCTGACCTTGCATCCTGGAACGGACACAGGTCGGTCCTGGCGCGACCGTCGTGGTCGAGGGATCGGCGGCGGCGATGATCACCATGCGGCTTCCTTCGGGCAACACCACGCCGAGGGCACGACGCAAGCGTCGGACCCGGCTGGTTCCATGGATTGAGGGCTAGCGGATGTGCAGAAGCCCGCATGAGGCTCCTGCCGACGGCAGGCCACCATCTGCCCGCCTCCGGGCAGATGGTGGCAAGAGCGTTACTTGTTGCCGTTGTAAGCGGCCATGCCCTTGTCTTTGTCGGCCTGCGCCTGCGCCTTGCCAGCGTTGGTGCCAGCGCGGTTGATCATCTGGCTGGCGTCCTGCTTGCCCGACAGTTCCTGCGCCATACCGGCGACCTGGCTGCGGACGGTGCCGCCGAAGAACGTGAACACGCCGATCGCCGCGATCGCGATCAGGGCCACGATGATGATGTACTCGGTCATGCCTTGGCCTTGCTGCTTGCGGCCGAAGCGGATGGGCTTGCGTTGGATCTTCATCTGATTCCTCTCCTTGGCTCGATCGCCCAATCACCGGCAACACACAAACATGCCAGCGGCAACGTGTGGCGACATGGGTTCATTAAGTGAAGTCGTTCACGGAGACGAAGCTGGTCTCCGGCCCGCGCTTTACGTCCAGTAAAGAGATGGTGTGTAGCGGACGTGTGCACTGTAGCGTCGGCTTATTGCCGGCACAAGAAAACTCGCGTTAATAAATTGGCGCTTACCTAGGTTCGCATCACATTATCGAGTCAAACTTTGGACGCGTGCGATCCCGTACGGAAAATACAATTGTGAATTCGGTGAACTCGCGCCGCGCGCGCCGTCGGATTCGCATGTGATGCGTAGCGGATATTCCGGTGCATGAAACAGGCTGCAATCCGGGACGCGGCGTGTATCCACCGCGACGCGGCGATTGGAGGTACGGTGCACTCAGGTCCCGGCACGCCGGATGCGACGCTCCTCAGTGCTTGCTGACGTGGTGCAAGGGCCGGATGCGCCCCGCGTCGATTCGCCTACCGGGCATTGGCACCGATGGCGAGAGGCTGTGCGCCGTCCTCGCCGTGCCGTATTGGCGCACCCCTTGGGCGACGCAAGATGTTCTCTGTGGCGACGACGCCTGGCGTCGTGCCTTGGGTGGCGTCAGCCGCCTGGAAGATGGGGCGCTAAGGACGCTGGCGCGTCAGCTCCGCAACCCCACCCCGCGCCGCAGCAGCCACAGCGCCAGCGCCGCCAGCACCGCGACGAAGCCCAGCATCAGGCTGTAGGCCACCCACACCGGCACGTCGCTGCTGCCGAGCAGGCCGTAGCGGAAGGCGTTGACCATGTAGAAGATCGGGTTGGCGTGGGTGGCGGCCTCGGCCCAGCCGGGCAGCAGCTTGACCGAGTAGAACACGCCGCCCAGGTAGGTCAGCGGGGTCAAGATGAAGGTCGGCACGATCGCCACGTCGTCGAACTTCTTCGCGTAGACCGCGTTGATGAAGCCGGCCAGGGAGAAGATGGTCGCGCCCAGCAACACCGTGGTCAGGGTCACCAGCGGGTGCGGGATGCGCACCGGCGTGAAGAACATGGCGATGATCAGCACGATCACGCCGACCATCAGCCCGCGCAGCACCGCGCCGGCGACGTAGCCCCACAGGATCACCCAGTTGGGCATGGGGCTGACCAGCAGTTCCTCGACGTGGCGGCCGAACTTGGCGCCGAAGAAGCTGGAGCTGATGTTGCCGTAGCTGTTCTGGATCACGCTCATCATCACCAGGCCGGGAACGATGAACTGCATGTAGCTGTAGCCGCCCATGTCGCCCACGCGCGAGCCGATGAGCCCGCCGAAGATCAGGAAGTACAGGGTCATGGTGATCGCCGGCGGCACCAGGGTCTGGCCCCAGATGCGCAGGATGCGCTTGACCTCGCGGCGCACGATGGTGCCCAGCGCGACCCAGTTGCGCTGGGCGGGCGTGGCGTCGGAAACGGGAAGGGTGGAATCGGTCTGGGTGGTCATGGTCGTCGCCGTGGGGGCATCAGGGAGTGGCGGACGGCGTGGCCGTGCCGGTCGTGGCCGCAGCGGCATCGCGGTGCTCGCCGGTGAGGCGCACGAACAGTTCCTCCAGGCGATTGCTCTTGGTGCGCATGGAGCGCACGCGGATGCCGGCGTCGCCCAGTGCGGCGAACACGCGGTTGAGGTCCATCGCCCGCGGCATGTCCAGGTCCAGGGTGTGCGCGTCCTGGGCGAGCAGGGTGGTGCCCTCGATCGCCGGCAACTGCGCCGGCAACTCGCCGTCGATGTCCAGCAGGAAGCCTTCCACGTCCAGCTTGGCCAGCAGGGCGCGCATCGGGCCCTGCTCGACGATGCGGCCGCGGTCGATGATCGCCAGGTTGCGGCACAGGCTCTCCGCTTCCTCCAGGTAGTGCGTGGTGAGGATGATGGTGGTGCCGGCGGCGTTGATCTCGCGCAGCACGCGCCACATGTCGCGGCGGATCTCGATGTCCACGCCGGCGGTGGGTTCGTCCAGGATCAGCAGGCGCGGCCGGGTCATCATTGCGCGGGCGATCATCAGCCGCCGCTTCATGCCGCCGGACAGGGTGCGGCTCATCACCTGGGCCTTTTCCCACAGGTGTGCGCGCTTGAGTTCCACTTCGGCCAGGCGCTCGGCCTCGGCGCGCGGCATGCCGTAGAAGCCGGCGTAGTTGACCAGGATGTCGAAGGGCTGCTCGAACAGGTTGAAGTTGATTTCCTGCGGCACCAGGCCGATCAGGCGCATCGCCGCGCTGCGCTGGCTGCTCAGGTCGGTGCCGAACACCTCGACCTGGCCGGCGCTGAGGTTGACCAGCGAGCTGATGATGCCGATCAGGGTCGACTTGCCGGCGCCGTTGGGGCCGAGCAGGGCGAAGAAGTCGCCGGGCAGGACGTCCAGCGACACGCCGTGCAGGGCCTGCACGCCGTTGTCGTAGGTCTTGCGCAGGTCGCGCACGCGCAGGGCGGGCGCCGGCGTCTGGGGGGAAAGGGCAGGTGCGGGAGTCAAGGCGGACCTTCGCGCCGCATCGACGGCGCAGGAGAAGTGCAGCCGTTATTATAGAAGACCTCGTGGGGTCGCCCCCGGCCACAGACTGTTGCATCTCCGTGCCTGCCCAATTCCCGCTGAAACTGGTCGACCGCCACATGCTGGCCCCGGCCGTCGGCCACTACCGCTTCGTCCGCGATGACGGCCAATCCCTGCCGTTCGTGCCCGGCCAGTTCGTGCAGGTGCACTTCCACTATGCCGATGGCACCGCGACCAAGCGCAGCTACTCGCTGGCCACGCGTCACGATCCGGCACAACCGGCCGATGCCACCGTGGAGATCGCGGTCAGCTTCGTCGCTGGCGGCGCGGCCACCGCGCTGTTCGAAGGCCTGGAGATCGGCGGGCAGGTCTGCGCCAGCGGCCCGTACGGACGTTTCTGCCTGCAGCCGGGCGACGCCAACCGTCGCTATCTGCTGATCGCCACCGGCACCGGCGTCACGCCGTACCGCTCGATGCTGCCGCTGCTGGAAGCGGCGATGGCCGAGCGCGGCGTGGAGGTGATGTTGCTGCTGGGCGCGCGCACGCCGGCCGAACTGCTGTACGGCGACGAGTTCCGCGCCTTCGCCGATGCGCATCCCGGTTTCCGCTTCGTGCCGTGCTTCTCGCGCGAGCTGCCGGAGGCGCCGCATCCGGACGTGCGGCATGGCTACGTGCAGCAGTTCCTGGGAGAGTTCGCGCCGCAGGCCGAAGGCGACATCGCCTACCTGTGCGGCAATCCGAACATGGTCGATGCCTGCTTCGATGCGTTGAAGGAGGCTGGCCTGCCGGTGCAGCACATCCGCCGCGAGAAGTACGTCAGCAGCAAGTAACGGCCGCTGTCGGCGCCGGACATCCCGCGTAGGCGCGGCTGCAGCCGCGACCGCTTCACCTGCATGTTCATCCAGAGCGAAGCTGCGTGTTTCCGAAGCGTCGAGCGCGCTT
>NZ_AQOI01000061.1:0-5437 GCF_000364665.1 Xanthomonas sp. SHU 199 | reverse complement strand
GCCTACGCGCAGCGCACCGGCCTGCCGCTGCAGCCGGAACCGGCCACCCTGCACGCGGCCGGCGACGACCGCTACCGACGCCCGCTGTGGCTGAGCACCGGCGCCGCACGCGCCTGGCACGCGCTGCGCCATGCCGCCACGCGCGATGGCGTGGTGCTGGAGGCGATCTCCGGCTATCGCAGCCACGCGTATCAGCTGGGCATCTTCGCGCGCAAGTTCGCCCGCGGGCAGAATCTCGAGCAGATCCTCGCGGTCAATGCCGCGCCGGGCTTCAGCGAGCACCACAGCGGACACGCCCTGGACATCGGCACGCCCGGCGAGCCGCCGGCCGAGGAAAGTTTCGAGCGCACGCCGGCCTTCGCCTGGCTGCACGACCACGCCGGCGCCTTCGGCTACCGCATGAGCTATCCGCGCGACAACCCGCATGGCATCGTCTACGAACCCTGGCACTGGTGCTGGCAGGAGGCCGCTTGCGCATGACCCGTTCCGATACCCGCCGGCCGCGCGCCGGCACCGCCGCCTGGCGGGCCTTGACCCTGCTGGCCCTGGCCCTGCCCACCTGCGCCGCCGCGCAATGGCACGACCGGCAGGGCCAGGCGCTGCCGGACAGCGCCGAGCGCGGCCACGACAAGGCCTTCGCTGCCGCACTGCAGATCGCCGACGACGCCGACTTCAGCGCGTTCGCGCAGGAGTGGGGGCAGACCGAGGCCGCGCATGCGCCGAACCTGCGCACGATCGCGCGCGTGCAGCGCGGCCAGTTGCTGCGCGTGGCGCTGCTGTACGCCGGCTGCGCGCCCAGCCCCAACAACGGCGGCGCCTGCGATGCGCAGATGAGCCTGCGCGTGCTCGGCCCCGACGGCAGCACCACCCTGCAGGACCCGATGCGGCCGCTGGGCATGGGCGGCCCACCGGCCGCCTCCGGCCTGCTGGAACTGGCGCCGCTGTCGGTGCAACTGCGTTTCGAGGACAGCGACCCGCTCGGCACCTACACCGTGCAGGTCACGGTCAACGATCCCAGCCAGGACGCGTGGGTGCGGTTGAAGACGCAGATCGAGTTGGTGGCCGCCCCCTGAGCGACCCACTGCCCCATCGGTTCCAAGGACAGCGTCATTGATGGACGAGCACATCGATCATAGCCGCCGTGCCGCCTGCGCCACGCTGCTCGGCGCGGGCACCGCCCTGACGCTGCCGGGATGCGGCCGCAGCGCCCCGGATCCACTGGAGGTCGGCGACATCGCCGCAATCGACCGGACCCGCGTCGCACGTATCGCGCAACCGCGCAGCACCGCCGAGGTGGCCGCCCTGCTGCGCGACAGCAACGGCGCGGTGTCGGTTGGGGGCGCGTGCTACAGCATGGGCGGCCAGGTCAGTGCCGCCGATTCGCTGCATCTGGATCTGCGCAGCCTGGTCGGCGTGGTGCGGCTGGATCGAGAAGCGCAGCGGATCCGCGTGCGCAGCGGCATGCGCTGGCGCGATGTGCAGGACCGGATCGATCCGCACGATCTTTCGATTGCGGTGATGCAGAGCTACAGCAACTTCAGCGTCGGTGGCTCGATCTCGGTCAATTGCCACGGCCGCTACCTGCACGCCGGCCCGATCGCGCACACGGTGCAGGCACTGCAACTGGTCGATGCGCAAGGCAACGTGCACGAACTCGATCGCCAGCGTGAACCGGCGCTGTTCGCCGCGGCGATCGGCGGCTACGGCGGGCTCGGCGTGATCACCGAGGCCGAGCTGTCGCTGGCCCACAACGATGTTCTCGAACGCCACGTCCAGCAGCTACCACTGGCCGACTACCCGGCCTTCTTCGCCGAACGCATCGCCGGCGATCCGCTGGCGGTCATGCACAACGCCGATCTGATGCCACCACGCTTCGACCGGCCACTGGCGGTGACCTGGCGACGCAGCACCGCGACACCGACCGAGCCCCGCCGGTTGCTGCCCCGCGGGCAGGACTACGCGCGCGAACAGACCATGATCTGGGCTGCCTCGGAGCTACCGATAGGTCCATGGCTGCGCGAGCGCTATCAGACCGAACCGCTGCTGCACACGCCAGCGGTCATGCGCCGCAACTGCCAGGCCAGCCTGGATGCGAATGCGCTGGAACCGCGCACCCGGCGGCTATCCACCTTCCTGCTGCAGGAATACTTCGTGCCGGTGTCCGCATTCGCCGCATTCGCGCAGGAAATGGCCGCGATCCTGCGTCGCCACGCGGTCACTGCGCTCAACGTGTCCATCCGCCACTCGCCCGCCGATACGGTGGCGTTGCTGCGCTGGGCGACGCAACCGGTGTTCTCGTTCGTGCTGTACCACAAGCAGCGCAGCGGAATGGCCGCGGACCGCGCCTCGGCGATATGGACGCGGCAGTTGATCGATGCCGCACTGGCACACGGCGGCCGCTACTACCTGCCATACCGTCTGCATGCCAGCACACGCCAGTTCGCCGCGGCCTATCCGGAGGCAGCGGCGTTCGCGCGGATCAAGCGTCGGGTGGACCCAGAGGGACGTTTCCGCAACCATCTGTGGGACAAGTACCTGCCGCGCGCGTAGCCCGGTACGCGCGCCCGACACTGCCAGGGCCGGGACGGCATGCGGCGAATTGCCGGCCTCAGCGCCGCAGCGCGTCCACCGCCCACAGCAGCCAGCCCAGCATAAGCGTGGTGCCACCGATCGGCGCCAGACGCGTCGGCCACTGCGCCAGCGCGTTGCCGGCCAGGCTGCCGGAGAACAGCACGGTGCCGAGCAGCAACAGACACAGCGCCAGGCGCCCGAGCAGGCGCTCGCTGCGGCGTCCCAGCGCCGCCAGCGCCACGCCGTGGCCGAAGGCGTACAGCGCCGCGGTCTGCAGGTGCGATTGCGCCAGGGGCTCGGCCACCCCGTGCGAGGCATAGGCGGACAGGCCGATGGACACGGCCGCCAGCAGCGCGCCGGCACTGCACAGCCAGAACGGCCCGCGCGTACGGCGATCGAACGTCAGCATGAGGGTTTCCTCCGGGAGCGCGGCAGCGTTTGCCGGCCCCATAAACAGAACGCGCCGCAAGATGCGGCGCGTTCCGGTTCACTCGTCCACCAGGGCAGGACTTACTTGATCGCCCAGTAGATGTCGTAGGTGCCTTCCGGCGTGAACGACTTGTCCACGCCGCCCTTCCAGGCTTCGTACGGACGGTCGGTCACGTCGTAGCCGCTGGTCGCGGCCCAGGCGCGCAGCGCATTGCGCGCCGCATCCAGGCCCGCCATGTGGCCGGTGTAGCTGGCGAAGGCGGAACGGTGCGCTTCGGTACGCAGGTAGGTCACCGGGGCGCCCTGCGGGATGGTCACCTTCAGCGGCTCGCCCGAGGCGGCAACCGGGGTGGCATCGACCGGCGCGGCGGCCACGTCGTCCTTCTTGTCGTCCTTCTTCTCATCCTTCTTGGCGTCGTCCTTCGGCGCGCCACCGGCACGCTTGCGCACCGGCTGGGCGACGTCGAACGCGTACTTGTCCGAGCCGAAGTCGGTGGTGACGATGCGCACCGGACCGGCCGCTTCCAGGCCGTTGGCGTCCATCACCCGCTTGATCCACTCCTGGTTGTCCTTGATGGACTTCTTGATGGAGTCGTTGTCGCGGTCGATGTTGCCGGCGTTGACCACCAGCAGGTCCTCGGCCGGGACGTCGACGACCTTCAGGTCCTTCAGCGGGGTGTCGTCGGAGCGGTAGTCCACGTTCGGCACGGTGGCCAGCACGTTGCTCAGGCGCGACAGACCCAGCTTGATGTCGTCGCCGACGTGGCGGCTGACGTACAGGCCGGCGTAACGACCCAGCAGGTCCCAACCGTACTTGACGGTGTAGTCCTGGGTGATCTTCACGTTGCGGCCGTTCTTGCCGGTCGACTCGAGCTTGAAGGTGGTGGTCTTGTCCTTGCCCTTGGTCTCGTCCTCGATGGCGATGACCACGTCCTTGTTCTTCTCGGTCGAGGTGATGGTCCAGCTACCCTTGCCGATGTAGCCCTCCTTGGAGCTGTAGTCCAGGCGCGCGCCGACACCGGATTCCGGGCCGGAGAGCTTCAGCTCGATGCGCGGGTCGCGCAGCACCAGGGGGTTCCAGTCCTTGAACCGACGCAGGCTGTTGACCGTGTCATAGACGATGGTCATGCGCCGATTGGTCTCGACGCTTTCGGACATGTGACGCTCCGAGGGCAGCACCACGCCGACAATGACGAACAGGCCAGCCACGATCCCCAGGGCGATCAGGAACTCGATAATACGGGTCATTCAGGAGGTCTCCGGGGCCGATCCCACGGCCGGGTTGATGAAGCGAAGCGCCCATCCTAGCAGGCTTCGCTGTCCGTGGTCAGCACATCACGGAATGCCGCTTCGCCCCGCGCCGCAACGGCCTTGCGCGGTGCCGGCAGCGCCGGTGCGCGCGGCGCCAGGGACGACCAGACCATTGTCCCGGCGGTGGCGGCGGACAGGCGGGCGCACCCAGGACCTGCCCGCATCGAATCGAGCAACGGCGGCACTCTCGGACAGCCGGAGGTGTCCGGGCCACGCCAAGCCGAGGCCAGACCACTTGCCTGCGCGCGACAGGCCCGACAACGTCATGTCGGCACGGTTTGCATGGCCTCCGGTGACATGGGACCCGGCCGGCGTGCGCGCGACCCGCCTCCGCCGGCCGTCATCCTGTCTCGTTCAGACCACCTGCGGCGCCGCGCGGGGCATCCTGCTCGGTCAGACCAGCTGCAGCTCGAACGCCTTCAGCACCGCACGGGTCCGGTCGCGCACGCCGAGCTTGGAGAGAATGTTGGAGACGTGGTTCTTGATCGTGCCCTCGGCCACGCCCAGCGAGTTGGCGATCTCCTTGTTGGAGAAGCCGCTGGCCATCAGCCGCAGGATCTCGGTCTCGCGGTCGGTCAGCGGGTCGGGCCGGTCCAGGCTGACGAAGTCGTTGCGCATGTGCTCCAGGCCGGACAGCAGGCGCTGGGTCACCGCCGGCTGCACCAGCGAGCCGCCCGCGGCCACGGTGCGGATCGCGCCGACCAGTTGCTCCAGCGACACGTCCTTGAGCAGATAGCCCTTGGCCCCGGCCTTGAGCCCGGCCAGCACCAACTGGTCGTCGTCGAAGGTGGTCAGGATGATGGTCGGCGGCAGCGCGGCGGCGCGCGACAACGTCTGCAGCGCCTCCAGCCCGGACATCGACGGCATGCGCATGTCCATCAGCACCACGTCGGGCAGCACCTGCGGGATCAGCTCCACCGCCTGGCGGCCGTCGCTGGCCTCGGCCACCACCTCGATGCCGCCGTCCAGCGCCAGCAGCGAGCGGATGCCCTGCCGCACCAGGGTTTGATCGTCGACCAGACACACACGGATCATCACAACACTCCTTGGGGAACGGCGGGCGGCAGCAAGGTGGCGGCGCCGGGGACCGCGGCGCGCAGGCGGAAGCCGGCGCCTGGCGCGGCCG
>NZ_AQOI01000060.1:0-7009 GCF_000364665.1 Xanthomonas sp. SHU 199 | reverse complement strand
CCCCGCCGATGCCGCTGTGCCGATCTCGTTCACCTTGTTGACGCGCCAGGGAAAGGTGGGGCGTGACAACGCGATTTACGACAACTACCGCCCACAGGTGCGATTCTCCGGTGAGAGTAAGGACGTCATGTGTGCAGTGCGCATTTCCAAAGCGCAGGAGAAGATCGAACCCGGCGAGACCGCTGCGGTGTCTCTGAGCTGCATCGAGCAGTTCCACGTTTTGGAAAAAGACAGGTCGTTCATCGCCTATGAGGGCGGGCGCAAGGTCGCCGAGGGCATTCTGCGTTGATGGCGCTGGCAACGTCAGGCGGCACGGCGCGTCAGCGCAGAGCCGGCATCGGACCGGCGCAGCGCGTCGTTTGCTCGATACGGAGTGTCCTCACCCTTCCAGCACGCGACGCACTTCTCGCTCGCTGATCGCGTACCCCTTACAGCCGGCCATGCACTGGAAATCGATCTTTGCCTATGCCGCCCTGCTGTTTGTTCTCCAGTGCAGCGTTGGCTTTCTCAGCGGCTTGTTCGACCTAGGCGGCTTGGTGAATGCCTGGACCCTTCTCTCTTTCCTGCTCTGCGCCGCACTCTTCGCACACCTCGCGTTGCGCGTGGTGCAGCATCGCCTCGCGCACGCCTGCCTCATCCTGGTCATCTACGCCGCCTTCGCGGATGTTCTCGCGGCGCTATTGCCACCAGACATGACGGACGAACCAGCCATGTTCGTCGCTGTGGAATGGCTGCAGCTGCTCGCCTCCGCAGGCCTCGGCCTGCTTGTCGGCTGGGTGTTTCGGCGCGCGGCCGATCAACGCCGGCTGCTGTAGTCGCGTGCAGCACGCGACTACACCTGCCAATGTCGCCCGAAGGTTGGCTGACGCTCATGGTCAAGATCATCAGATTCGTTGGAAAAGGAACGGCGCTGCTCCTCCTGGCAACGCTTGTCGCATTGGTCGCTTACGATGCGCTCGCTGTCCGCCCACATCTGGCCCGAATCCGCGATCTGCTCGCACACGCCAATCCAGAAGACGCAACTCCTCCCGAAGCGATTCGCAGGCTGATCGATGCGAATGTGGGATCGCCCTCCCCGCATGCGGCTCGCCTGGTGACGTCCCTCGTCTCCACGGATTTGGCGCAAGGTCAGTCGCACGTGCGCAACGCGCTTTGGAGCGTGCTGCTACCGGTGCACTTCGACGAGTCGCACATCTACGGCCTCTACTGCAGTCTTTCCTACAACGGCACAGATCATGGATTGAGCAGCTTTGCCAATCGGGAATTCGGCAAACCGCTTAGCCAGCTTTCACCACTGCAGGCAGCGACCACCGTTGCGGTCACCCATGCTCCTACAATCTACTTGAAAGATCGCGACAAGCTGGGCAGGCGCGCTCGGACGCTATTGGCAAGGTCCCGGCCTCCGCATTAGACCTCCATGCTGCCGCAGGAGGCGACACCGTCGTTTTTTCCACACCGACTCTCCTCTGACATGACCCGGCACAACGGGATTGGCACAACATGAAGAAGACAATGGCAAGCATTGCCATGACAGCGACCTTGACGAGCCTGCCGCTCGCAGCACCAGCTTCTGATCCGGTGCCATCCATCAGCCAAGCGACACTGCAGGACTCCGAGAGCGAATACCAGCACAGCCCGCTGTGCGGCAAGGACGAGCTCACCCTGTGGACGTGCCAGACGCGCAAGCGAGAATTCTCGCTATGCTCGTCGAAGGCGGTCAACCGGACCTCGGGCTACCCGCAGTATCGGGCGTCGGAGAGCGGCAAGCTGGTGCTGCAGTATCCCGCACAGCAGAAGCCGCCGACGGGTCTCTTCACTTACAACACGTTTCTCAACGGAAACGCATCGATTGAGTTCAGCAACGGCGGCTACCGGTACAGCCTGTTCGACCCGCTCAGATCCGCTTCGTCCATCTCCGTCTCCGGACCTGGAGCATCGGACAAGACCACGCAGATCGCCTGCGGCCCGAACCAGACCCTCCAGCTCAACTACACGATGCGGTTGATGTACGACGCAGGTGTGTGGGTCGATCCCTGAGTACGCCGAAACAGGCCGCGGCGTCGGCGTCCCGCTCCTCCTGACCTGCTGCCGACCGAGTGCGGTGGCGGTAGCGGTGGATGCAATTTGCGCTTGCTACACTCGGCGCGGCGGCGGCGCTCCCGAGAGCGACCAGGTCGACCGCCATGCCAAGGCCGCCACACCTTACGTTTTTTTCCGCAACCTCTTTCTCCCTCATCGACTATCGGTGCCATCATGAAACAGACCATCGCATTTCTCCTGCTTGCCTTCGCCTCCTCGTCCGCTTTCGCGGCCAACAGATACTGCGAGGAGTTGAAGGCCGAGCTAACCGCGAAACTCGATGCCCACGGCGTCAAGGACTACACGCTGGAGATCGTCGACAACGCCGACATCAAGGATCGGAAGGTCATCGGCACTTGCGCTGCAGGGAGCAAGAAGATCGTCTACAGCAAGAACAAGCCGTCGACCTGATCGACAGGAGCGGTCACCTCATGCGAGTAGCTTGGAGCGACGGGACGCGACGTATCGTCCTTGCGCAACGGATGGGCACGTCATGCAGGTAGTGGATCACGCGCCTCATGCCTGGTTCCTCCTGCGCGATGACGACACGCTCCTGCTCGACGTCAACTGCAGCCATGGGCCGGTCGGCTACGCATGGACCATGGCGTTGAACGAGGAAGAAGCGGCGCAGTACCACGCGCTCGGGCGCGATGTCATCGTGCAGCTCGCCGAACAGGTGCAATGAACCGCGCCAGGGGTACTGGGCAGCCGGTCGCCGTATCTCGGCCGCAAAGTGGATGCCGAGACTCGCCAGCGCGTCACCCTGGCCATCAAGGCCTGGAATCAGAGCGACTGACGATCCTGGGTGTTCTACCTGGAAATCAACGCAACTCTTCTGATCGTGCCAACTGCATTGCGCAAGCCACATCCGGCGATCGGCGGATGCACCCCGACCGGATCGCCAGCGCAAGCCACCCCTTATCGCATCCAGCCCGGCTCTGGCAGGATCCATGACAGGCCGGGCACCCGGAAAGAGAAAGCCGCCATGCATGACATGACCTGGAGCGCTTCCGAGAAAAAGGCAGCCAGGGTACTGCTCGACACCGCGCTTCAACGCGAACTCCAAGCCTATCTCCAAGAGTTCAAACGCAGTGCCGCAAGTATCGACACGCCGGACGCTCTATGGCCCCTGGTCAACCAGACCGTCAAAAAGCAGCGCAAAATCGCTCAGACATACGACTAACGCTATTCTCAGCTCACCCTCGTCTTCGCAGTCCTTTTGCGTCGCGGCATCATTCAGAAAGCGGAAGTAGACGCGCATGGTGACGAGAAGGCCAGGCACATCATCGCCCTTGCAAGCCTGAAGGTGTGATGTATCCGATCACGTGTCGAACTGCCGCCGTCTACGGCACACGATGCAGTACGCCGGCGCCAATCCGCGCCGGAGGGCCTTGTGTTCCGACATACGCTGCTACGGATGTGCTGAGTTTATGGCGATGCGCCGGCTGATGCAGCGCGCCGTCGCCCTTTTCTCTCGGCATTGCGAGATCGCGCCGACGCTCGGACTGTAGTAGGTTCATCGCGTATGGGTCGATGGGCAGACCCGCCGACCCGAACACAGGTGCCGCTTGCCATGCGTGTATTTCTGGACGACGAGCGAGCGACACCCGCTGGATGGACAAGAGCCTATTGGCCGGATGACGTCATCGCGCTGCTCCAAACCGGGAAGGTGGAGGAACTCAGCCTGGACCACGATCTAGGTGATGATGCGCGCGGAACAGGCTACGACGTGGTGCTCTGGATCGAGAGGGCGGTAGCGCTTCGGTCCTTCGTCCCGCCGAGGATGCACGTCCATTCTGCAAACACTTCGGCGGGAGATAAGATGCGTCTTGGCATCGAGGCGATCGAGCGGCTAGCGGCAAAGAACAGATCCGATGCATGATCCCGTTGCGATGTGGCCGAGATGATGGAGAAGCCGACTGCTTGTCCGGCACATGCCTACTGCTCCAATAGCTGATACTCGCAGATGATCAATCCAGATTGGACAACCAGAGGCAAATCGGTCGCGCAGTTGATCGAAGAGCTCAAGACATTCGAGAACCAGGACATGGAGGTCAGAATCTCCGTCGATGGCGGCAACACGTCCTTCCCGATTTCGCTGATTGGCAAGACGGATGGCAAGTATGCCGTCTTGAGGAATTGCGAAGACAATCCTTCCATCGTTCATCATGTGTCTGAGGGTGGTTAGCGATTCATTGGCGCGGTACTTCAATCTCAGCTTTCACACTGATGGCAGGCCTCGCCGCAGCGTCCTCCCCGTGACAGTCGACAATGACAGAGAGTCCGGAAGCCCAACGTCGCAACGCGCCCCGCACAACGGTGCAGTCCGAGCCGCGCGCATCCGAAGAGGCCGCGCTTCCCCTTCCGAAGGAAACGCTCTGGGCCTTGTTCGATTACTTGAACGACGCGCTCGCCGATGGCTGCGATCACTCCTTGCGACTCACCACGCAGTTCCTCGCGTCCCAGGATGTCGCTCCGGAGTCGGTCATCCCCTGGCTCGGTGCGCACGGAGGCTTCTGCGATTGCGAGGTGCTGTTCAATGTCGAAGAGCACTGGGGCAAGCCGTGACCGGACATCGACCTGATGCATGACCTTCCGCATCACTTCCTGGCCGATCTGCTTCTGCATCCTGCGCAACCAGGAAGCAAGGCGACTGCGCTCGTCTCCGGCCAGTGGTGCGCCATTCTGTGCATCGACCAGCAGCAGTGGTCGGCCCGCCTCACCTTTACCGGCAACCCGGCGCCCGGGGTCACGTTCCGCGCAGGGGTACAGTTGCTGATGCCTGACGCACTTGCCCACTTCCCGGCGGGCGCCGATTTCACGCTCTGGGCGAACGGCAGCGAAGGGACAGGCCACGTGGTCTTGAGGGCGGCCTGACAGGCACATGGAACCCACATGCATGTCGACATCACCCACCACGTGGACGCCAGCGAGCCCGACGACGGGTACGGTTACTACTACGCCTACACCCTCTACCGCTTCAGCGACGGCCGCGATCGGTTGCTGGCGCCCAGCTACGACGACGATGCGGATCAGGCGCATTTCCTGAACATCGAAGTGGACGGGCACGTGCGCTTGATGATCGACGCGGACCTGCGGCATCCGCTGCTGCTGGCCGCCGCGGTGTACCTGGGCGAAGCCGGCAAGCGTAGACTGCGCTGGTTGAGCGGCCGCGGCGACAGTTACGAGCCCCTGCCCGGCCAGCCCACCATCGGACCAGCGGAGGCTCCATGAAGCGCGTCACCGGGATTGGCGGCATCTTCTTCAAGGCACAGGACCCGGCCGCGCTGCAGGCCTGGTACCAGCGGCATCTCGGCATCGACGTGCAGGCCTGGGGCGGCACCGCCTTCGCCTGGAACGACGGCAGCGGCGCGCCGGTCACCGGCTCCACCGTCTGGTCGATCGGCGCGGCGGCGCAGGAGCCGCACTTCTCGCCCGGCACGGCACCCTTCATGATCAATTACCGGGTGCACGATCTGCACGCGCTGGTCGCGGCACTGCGCGAGGAAGGCTGCCACGTGCTGGACCGCATCGATGAGTCCGAATACGGCGCCTTCGCCTGGGTCATCGACCCGGAAGGCAACAAGGTGGAGCTCTGGCAGCCGCCCGCCGGGCAGTAGTGCCCGCTCCGGCCGGTCGACTGGCCGGCCGGTAGCACGGGACGCCCGACCGGTCAGCGTCGAACCAGCCCCGCCGACATCGCCCGTGCACACCGACCGGTGGATTGGCACCGCCGACCGACGGCACCCGATTTTCGCTCGCCCTGCACTGCGCTATCACTACTGTCCGCGCTCATTGTCCTGATCGGGATCCGCGCCACCGATGAATGCCTCCCTCCCGAGTTCCCCCTCGCCCCTGCGTCCCTTCGCGGCGCGGGTCCTGGTCGTCATGGCGCTGGGCGCGCTGGCGCTGCTGGCCTGGCAGTTGTCGGAGCTGCTGCTGATCGTGTTCGGTGCGGTGGTGGTGGGCGTGCTGCTGCACGGGCTGGCCACGCTGTTGCGCAAATGGTTGCCGCTGCCGGAGTGGGCGGCGCTGGCGCTGGTGATCCTGGTGCTGGTGCTGGCGCTGTCGGCGATCGTGCTGTTGTTCGGCGCCGAGGTCGCCGCGCAGATCGACACCTTCCGCGCCACCTTGCCGGCAGCCTGGAACAAGTTCCATGCCTGGCTGCAGTCTGGCCCGCTGGGGCCGCAGATCGAGCGCATCCCCGACCAGTTGCGCGACGGCGCCTCGACCCTGGCCACGCATGCCGGCGCCATCGTGCTGTCGGCCGGCGGCGGCGTCACCGACGCGGTGCTGATGATGGTCGGCGGGCTGTACCTGGCCGCGCAGCCGCGGCTGTATCGGCAGGGCCTGCTGCACCTGCTGCCGCGCGACCGTCGCGGCGTCGCCGACGAAGCGCTGACCGCCAGCGGCCAGGCGCTGCGCGCGTGGCTGACCGGCCAGTTGCTGGCGATGGCGGTGATCGGCACCCTGACCGGCATCGGCCTGTGGCTGCTGGGCGTGCCGGTGGCGCTGGGCATCGGCCTGTTGACCGCGCTGCTGGACTTCATCCCGATCGTCGGCCCCATCGTGGCCGCGGTGCCGGCGATCCTGCTGGGCTTCACGGTCAGCCCGCAGGTGGCGCTGGGCGCGCTGCTGCTGTTCGTGGTGCTGCAGCAACTCGAAGGCCACGTGCTGCAGCCGCTGATCCAGGCGCGCGCGGTGGACCTGCCGCCAGCGCTGCTGCTGTTCTCGCTGTTCGGTATCGGCGTGCTGTTCGGGCCGATGGGCGTGGTGCTGGCGGCGCCGCTCACCGTGGTGCTCTACGTGCTGGTCAAGCGCCTGTACGTGCAACATGCGCTGGGCGATGCCGAGGGCGCGGATGGCGCCGGAAAGCCCGCCGCCTGATCTGCGGTGCGTGCTCCCACCCCGCCCGCCCCGCCCCGCCCCG
>NZ_AQOI01000059.1:0-15991 GCF_000364665.1 Xanthomonas sp. SHU 199 | reverse complement strand
GCTGCCGCCGATCGTCGCCGAACACCAGCTCCACGCGCTCGGCATCCGGCGCCCACAGCGCGAAGGCGACCTCGCCGTTGGCGCCCGGCCAGGCGCCGGGGCGCAGGACCGCGCGCGGGGCGGCGGAGGAATCGGTCGAGACAGCGGTCGTGGCCATGGTCAAAGGTCCGGTTGCAGCCAAAGGGTGGACAGCGGCGGCAGGGTCAGCGCCAGCGATTGCGCATGCCCGTGCATCGGCTGCGGCAGGGTCGACAGCACACCGCCGTTGCCCTGGTTGGAACCGCCGTAATAGCCGCTGTCGCTGTTGAGAATCTCGCGCCAGCGTCCGCCACGCGGCACCCCCACGCGGTAATCGTGGTGGACGGTCGGCGTGAAGTTGCTCACCGCCAGCAGCGGCGGCGTATCGTCATCGCGATCGTGGCGGACGAAGGCGAACACGCTGTTGTGGTGATCGTCGGCGATGCTCCATTCGAAGCCGTCGCTGCTGCGGTCGCTGCGGTACAGCGCCGGCAACGCACGCAACTGCCGGTTGAGGTCGGCGACCAGGCGCGCGACGCCGCGGTGCTCGGGCTGCTGCGCCTGCACCCAGTCCAGCGGCCGGTCGTGGTCCCAGTCCTGCCACTGCCCGAACTCGCAGCCCATGAACAGCAGTTTGCGTCCGGGATGCGCCCACATGAAGGCCAGGTAGGCGCGCAGGTTGGCGAAGCGCTGCCAGGCGTCGCCGGGCATGCGCGCCAGCAGCGAGCCCTTGCCGCGCGCCACCTCGTCGTGCGACAGCGGCAGCACGAAATGCTCGGAGAACGCATACACCAGGCCGAAGCTCATCTCGCTGTGGTGGTGCTGCCGGTGCAGCGGATCGCGCTGCAGGTAGCGCAGGGTGTCGTGCGCCCAGCCCATGTTCCACTTGTGGCTGAAGCCCAGCCCGCCCTGCTGCGTGGGCGCTGTGGCACCCGGCCACGCGGTGGATTCCTCGGCGATGGTGCGCACGCCCGGGAAGCGCTGCGCGATCTCGTCGTTGAGCCGGCGCAGGAAGGCGATCGCCTCCAGGTTCTCGCGGCCGCCATGGGCGTTGGGAATCCACTCGCCGGCGTTGCGGCCGTAGTCGCGGTACAGCATCGCCGCCACCGCATCCACGCGCAGGCCGTCGACGTGGAAGCGCTCGATCCACTCCAGCGCGCTGCCGATCAGGTAGGCCACCACTTCCGGGCGGCCGTAGTTGTAGACCAGCGTATTCCACTCGCGGTGCACGCCTTCGCGCGGGTCGGCGTGTTCGTACAGGGCGCTGCCGTCGAAGCGCTGCAGGCCGTGCGCATCGTCGGGGAAGTGCGCACCGACCCAGTCCAGCAGCACGCCGATGCCGGCCTGGTGACAGGCATCGACAAAGCGCGCGAAGCCCTCGGCGTCGCCGTGGCGCGCGGTCGGCGCGTACAGCCCAAGCGGCTGGTAGCCCCAGGAGCCGCCGAACGGATACTCGGCGATCGGCAGCAGTTCGATATGGGTGAAGCCGAGCCCGCGCACGTAGGGAATCAGTTCCGCGGCCAGCGCATCCCAGTGCAGCGGCTGGCCGTTGCCGTCGTGGCGCCAGGAGCCGGCATGCAGTTCGTAGACGCTCAGCGGCTGCGCGCTGCCGGCCTGGGCCTCGCGCTGCGCCAGCCAGGCCGCATCGCCCCAGGCGTGGCTGTCGGCGTACGGCACCACCGAGGCGGTGGACGGCGCAAGGGCGCTGCAACGCGCCACCGGATCGGCCTTGCGCGGCAGCACGCTGCCGTCGGCGGCCTGCACTTCGTATTGATAGTGTTCGCCGCCGTGCAGCCCGGGCACGAACAGTTCCCAGACCCCGGCCTCCGGATGCAGGCGCAGCGGATGCCGGCGTGCGTCCCAGCCATTGAAGTCGCCGACCAGCGCCACCCGCCTGGCTTGCGGCGCCCACACCGCGAAGCGCACGCCCTCCACCTCGCCGACGCGGGCGTGATGCGCGCCGAGCGCGGTACGCAGGGCGGCGCCGTCGCCGGCGGCCAGATCCTGCAACCAGGCCGGATCGAGCATCGGCTCGAAGGCATAGGGATCGTCGCATTCCTGCACCGCGTCCGGCCACACGATGCGCAGCCGGTAGGGCGTGGGCTGCTTCAGCTCGCCCTCGAACAGGCCATCGGCCTGCGGGTGGGTACGCATCCGCGCAATCAGCTTGCCCTGCGCATCGAGCAGGCCCAGCGCCTCGGCGCCGGGCGCCAGCACACGCACCCGCACCGTGCCGTCGGCCTGTGGATGCGGGCCGAGCCAGGCGAACGCATCGATCGCCTCGCCGCGTGCCAGTGCCTGCAGGGCAAGGCCGTCGCCGTCCTCCTCCGTGTCCGCCGCCGGGTCCCCGCCGGCGGCCGGGTCCACGGCGTGTTCCCGATCGCTCATGCGGCGGCCATGGCACTCGCGGTGGCCGACACCGTGGCGCTGGCCGCGGCCGGGATGTTGCCGGCGGTCGTGGCGGCGGTGCGCTCATACAGCGCCATGTACTTGCGCCCGGCCAACTCCCAGCCGCTGGGCCGCAGCATCGCCGCGCGACGCATCGCCTGCAGCAGACCCGGCAGGCGGAAGGTGCGGAACACCCGTTGCAGGCAGCGGCGCAGGCCGTCGGCCGAGGCTTCCTCGAACAGGAAGCCGGTGACGCCGTCGTCCACCGTGTCGATCAGGCCGCCGGTAGCGTGGGCGATCGGCAGGCTGCCGAAGCGCTGTGCGTACATCTGGCTCAACCCGCAGGGCTCGAAGCGGGAGGGCATCAGCAGGAAGTCGGAGCCGGCGAACATGCGCCGCGCCAGCGGCTCTTCGAAGCCGATGTGCGCGCCGACATGGCCGGGGTAACGCCGCGCCAGCGCCGCCACCGCCTGCTCGATCTGCGGCTCGCCGCCACCGATGATCACGATCTGGCCGCCGGCGGCGACGATCTGCGGCGCCACCTCGCAGATCAGGTCCAGGCCCTTCTGGTGCACCAGCCGCGAGACCACCGCGAACAGCGGACCGTCGCTGTCGAGCAGGCCAAACGCCTGGCGCACCTGCGCCGCGTTCTCGCGCTTGCCCTGGATCTGGCCGACGCCGAAGTGCGCCGGCAGGTGCGCGTCGGTGCGCGGATCCCAGCTGGCGTCGATGCCGTTGACGATGCCGCTGAGGCGGCCGCTGGCGGCGCGCCGCGCCAGCAGCGCGTCCAGGCCGCAGCCCTGCGCCGGGCCGGTGATCTGCGCGGCGTAGCTGACGCTGACCGTGTTCACATGGTCGGCGTGGACGATGCCGGCACGCAGGAACGACATCTGCCCGTAGAACTCCAGATCCTGCAGGCCCTCGGCGGGGATGCCCAGGGCACCGGCCATCGCATATGGGAACAGCCCCTGGTAGGCGAGGTTGTGGATGGTCAGCAGGCACGGCGTGCGGCCGCCGGACCAGCGCACGTAGGCCGCGGCCAGCGCACACGGCCAGTCGTTCAGGTGCAGCAGCTCCGGCGTCCAGTCCAGCCCGGCCTGGCCGCCGGCGATCTGCGCGGCAGCGTGGGACAGGGTGGCGAAGCGCAGCGCGTTGTCTTCCCAGTCGCGGCCTTCGCTGCACACGTACGGCGAACCCTGTCGCTCGAACAGCTGCGGGCATAGCAGCACGTAGACGCACAGACCATCCGGACGCTCGGCCCGGCCCAGCGCGCAATCCGGCAGCCCGGCATGTGCGGCGATGCGGCCGACGATCTCCAGCGGCCCGGTCGTGCGCAGCACCGCCGGGTAGCCCGGGATCAGCACGCGGATGTCGCAGCTGCCGCGCAGCGCGCGCGGCAAGGCCGCGGCCACGTCGCCCAGGCCGCCGGCCTTGATGAAGTCGGCCATCTCGGAGGTCACGAACAGGCTGGTCCGGCGCGGCGCCGGGTGCAGCTTGACGGTCACCTCGGCATTGCGGACGAAGCGGCCGCGCGCATCGCGGTAGCGGCGGCGTGGCGCATGCAGCACCGGATGGGTATCGCGTTGTCTGTCGGTCAGGTCGGCGGGGGTGGGGGGCGACATGGCGGTTCCGTCTGGGAAGGGGGAGGACGGGGCACACGAAAATCGGAAAGCGACTGCCGACGCGCGTCCTGGCGGGCGCGCGACGCGAAACGAAGAAAGAGGCACGGCAGCGTCGAAACGGAACGGCGATGTTGCAGTGCGATAATGCACGAGCAAAGTACAAATGGCGCGATAAAAGAGGCGTGAAGCGCGCGCTTGTCTACGGCGAAATGGAGAGTGCGGCGCATAGTGGATTTGCCGAACGTCAGACGCCGCAAGCATGGATCGCGTTGCACGTGCGAATGAATCGTTTAGCTTCCGTTGCCGGACACGTGCCGCGCTCCCTGTGCGACCGTGGTCGCCACCTCCGTTGTGCGAGCTTCATGCGGTCTATGGTGCAGTGTGCTCATGACAGTCTTGAAACCGCAGATGCGCCGCGAGCTGGACGGCTTCGTCCTCGACGGGCTGCTGCGTGCGTGCCCGGATGGCGTGCTCGAGCCGCAGATCTGCATCAGTGGCCACGATGGGGCGGTGCTCGGCCGGCATGCGTTCGACGGCGTGTATTTCCGCGATGCCAACGCTGGGGCCTATTTCGTCGCCGAGCGCCTGGCCGCGATCCGTTCGGCACGGTACGGAAAGCTGGTCTTCGCCTGAGTTCGCTGGCCGGCCATCTGCCGGGTGCGATTGCCGCGCAGAAGCGGCGTGGGGTGGCGCCCCGCTCAGGCTCCGGTCTGCAGACGATCCAGGGCCGCCAGCAGATCGGTGCGGCGGTAAGGTTTCGGCAGAAAGCCGGTGTGCTCCGGCAGCATCCATGGTTCCGGCGCGTGCATGCCGGAGGTCAGCAGGGCCGGGGTGACGATGCCGCGGCGGCGCAACTGGCGCACCATGCTCAAGCCGTCGCAGCGCGGCATCTGCACGTCGCTGAAGATCAACGCCACGTCCGGATGCCGTTCCAGCACCGCCAGTGCTTCCTGCGCGGTCGCCGCCGACAGGACCCGGTATCCATCGGCGGCCAGCATGGCGGCGGCCAACTCCCGGATCGTCTGGTCGTCCTCCACCAGAAGAATGGTGGTGGAGGCGGAGGTGACGCGCATAATGCAGGGATCGCTTTAATAAATAATCCACTGCAGCTTCACGATTCGTCGGTGAAGCGCTGGTGACGTCCCGCAAATCCCGATATTCTCGACCTTACTTACTGCGAGACGCAGCTTGACCACGCACGCCCACTATCGGCAGATCGTCGAGCTCTCCCACGACTGCATCAAGGAAGTCGGCCGCGACGGCGTCGTGCGCTCGATCAATCCCCACGGGTTGGCCCTGCTCGGCGTGTCCGACCCCGCCGACGTCGTCGGCCACAACTGGGTCGAGCTGTGGCCCGAGGACATGCGCTCGCTGACCCAGGGCGCCTTTGCTGCGGCGTTGGGCAACGAGCAGCGTGAATTCTGGGCGGAGCGCCCGTCGCTGGATGGACGGCGGCGCTGGTGGCACGTGATGGTCAGTCCGCTGGCCAACGCCTCGGCGCGGGTGGAAAGCGTGCTGGTGATCAGCCGCGACGTCACCCAGCAACACCAGGTCGAACAGGCCCTGCGCGCGCTGGGTCACCTCGCCCCGATCGAGGGCCGGGGCGACACGATGGACGCCGACGATGCCGCTGCGCTGGGCCGTCGCTGGCAGACCGAGCAGTCGCAGCTGCGCGGGCAACTGGACATCGCCCTGGCCGCGCAGCGCGTGGCCGAGCGCGCCATGACCCAGGCGCAGAAGGGCGAGGCGATCGGGCAGATGCTCGCCGGCGTGGTCCACGACTTCAACAACATGCTGCATACCGCGATTACCTCGGTGAGCATGGTCGCCGATCATCCGCAGCGCCTGCAGCCGGACCAGCAACGGCTGCTCGCCATCGCCAACGAGGCCTTGCAGCACGGCGCGGGCATGACCCGGCGCCTGCTCGGCTTCGCCCGCGCGCACCCGGTCAAGCCGATCTGGCTGGACCTGAACGCGCTGGTGACGCAGATGCAGCCGTTGTTGGCGCAGGCGCTGGGCGGCGAGATGCGCCTGCAATTGCTCGCATGTGCCGAGGTGACCACGACCTATGCCGACCGCAACGCGGTCGAGCAGGCGGTCATGAACCTGGCCCTGAACGCGCGCGACGCCAGTCGCCCCGGCGATGCGGTGACGATCCGCTGCGGCGCGCTGGAAGTGCCGCCGTCGCGCGCGGCGGCGATGCGCCAGCCCGGCCGCTACGTGACCCTGGCGGTCAGCGACCAGGGCGAGGGCATGTCCGATGCGGTCAAGTCGCGCCTGTTCGAGGCGTACTTCACCACCAAGCCCGAGGGCAAGGGCACCGGCCTGGGGCTGGCCCAGGTCTATGGGCTGGTGCGCCAGGCCGGCGGCTTCGTCGACGTGGAATCGGAACTGGGACGCGGCACCACCATCACCCTGGCGTTTCCGTTCGTGGCGCGGCCGCTCGGCGACGATGGCGAGGGCGCCGACCCGATGCCGGTGCCGACGGCGGAGTAACCCCGCTCATCCGCCCGCGCGCGCCGGCAGTCGGTCGCTGATGCGCACCGCGAAGGCCTCGCGCAGCACCTGCAGCGCCCGTTGCTGGCGCCCGGCATCCAGCGCCGCGCAGCACGAGGGCGGCACCTGCACCTGGAAATCGCGCATGCGCGCATCGATCGCGGTCGCCAGTACGCAGGCGTCGGTGGCGATGCCGGTGACCAGCAGGCGGGTGGTCTGCAGCCGCGACAGCAGCAGGGCCAGGGCCGAACCGAGGAAGGCGGAGTGCTTGGGCTTGAGCACGTAATAGTCCTGCGGGCGCGGCGCCAGGCAGGCGGCAATGCGTGCGCCGCGCTGCTTCGGGTCGGCGCACAGGGTCCACAGACCTTCGAAATCGGTCCGCCAGTCGGCGAAGTTGTCGTTGGCGAACAGCACCGGCCAGCCGCGGCGATGGAAGCGCGCGCGGAGCTGGGCGATGCGCTCGGCCACCGGCAGTGCGGCCTCCGCCAGCCGTGCGCCGTCCGGGAAGTCGAAACGGCTGATCATGTCCACGATCAACAGCGCCGGCGCTCCGTGCGGCGGCGCGGGTGGTGCCGGATGGTCGTGTTGCCGCTGGGTGCCTGTGCGTCGCCGGGCGGGCTGGCGCATGCGTCGATCCTCCATTGCCGGACTGGCTTCATGGTCGGCGCGACGGGTGAAACGCGGGTGAGCGCAGGTGACGGCGGCACGGCTGAACGGATCGGCCGGCGCCACCTCGGCGGCGCCGCTGGCCACCTTCGCGAAAGCTTACTATTTAGGGTTTACATTGACCGGCGTCCTTGCCCGTCGACAGGAGAGCACGTGGTACCAACTGGCGAACACAACCAGGCGCGCGTGGCCGCGGCGGCATCCGCCGTGCCGTCCGCCCGCGGCACTTCCCGATGGCGCTGCGGCGCCGGACGCGGTCGGCGGATCGCATGAGCACGGTCGCCCCCACACCGGCCGTGCACGTCGATGCTCCCCTGGATGCCGGCCACGCGGTCCTGCCGCCCGAGGCGCCGCTGGCCATGCCGCTGCAGTCGCTGCAGGAAGGCAAGCTGCGCAACACGCGCCTGCCCAGCACCCCGGTCGGGATCGGCTGGCGGCGCTTCTACGTGTTCGGCACCACCGCGGCGATGACCGCCTACGCCAGTTGGCTGATCGGCAAGGTCTTGGTGATCGGCGGCGTGAGCGTGCTCGAAGCCTGTCTGATGGTGCTGTTCATCCCGTTGTTCGCCTGGATCGCGCTGTCGTTCGTGAGCGCGCTGGCCGGCTTCTTCACCCTGGTGTTCGGCAAGGGTCGCAAGCTCGGCATCGATCCGGACGCGCCGCTGCCGCAGGTGCGCAACCGCACCGCGCTGCTGATGCCCACCTACAACGAGGATCCGCACCGGCTGATGGCCGGCCTGCAGGCGATCTACGAATCGGTGGCGGCCACCGGCCAGATCGAGCGCTTCGATTTCTTCATCCTCAGCGACACCACGCGCCCGGCCATCGGCGCGGAAGAAGAGAAGGTGTACGCCGAGCTGGTGGAGCGCGTCGGCGGCCAAGGTCGCCTGTTCTATCGGCGCCGCGCCAGCAATGCCGGGCGCAAGGCCGGCAACATCGCCGATTGGGTACGCCGCTTCGGCGGCGCCTATCCGCAGATGCTGATCCTGGACGCCGACAGCCTGATGACCGGCGACAGCATCGTGCGCCTGGCTGCCGGCATGGAGGCCAACCCCGACGTCGGCCTGATCCAGACCCTGCCGGAAGTGGTCAACGGCAACACCCTGTTCGCGCGCATGCAGCAGTTCGGCGGCCGCGTCTACGGCCCGGTGATCGCCTTCGGCGTGGCCTGGTGGCACGGGGCGGAAAGCAACTACTGGGGCCACAACGCGATGATCCGCACCGAGGCCTTCGCCGCGCAGGCGGGCCTGCCGTCGCTGCCCGGGCGCAAGCCGTTCTGCGGCCACGTGCTCAGCCACGACTTCGTCGAAGCGGCGCTGATGCGCCGTGGCGGTTGGGCCATGCACATGGTGCCGTACCTGCAGGGCAGCTACGAGGAAGGCCCGCCGACGCTGACCGACCTGCTGGTGCGCGACCGCCGCTGGTGCCAGGGCAACCTGCAGCACTCCAAGGTGGTGCGCGCGCGTGGCCTGCACTGGGTCAGCCGCATGCACATGCTGATCGGCATCGGCCATTACTTCACCGCGCCGATGTGGGGCATGCTGATGCTGATCGGCATCGCCATTCCGCTGCAGAACGGCGGTTTCGACCTGGTCGCCTCGGTGATCTCGCCGTTCTCGCCGGCGCGCTACTGGCACCAGCAGGACTCCACGCGGGTGGCCTGGGTGTTCGCGGTGACCATGTTCGTGCTGCTGGCGCCGAAGGTGATGGGCTACTTCGCGATGCTGCTCAAGCCCGGCGAACGCCGCGGCTGCGGTGGCGGGCTGCGCGCCTTCGCCAGCATGCTGCTGGAGACCCTGCTGGCCGCGCTGATGGCGCCGGTGGTGATGTACGTGCAGTCGCGCGGCGTGGCCGAGGTGCTGGCCGGCAAGGACTCGGGCTGGGACGCGCAGCAGCGCGACGATGGCCGCATTTCGTGGTCGGCGCTGTTGCGCAGCTACGGCGGACTGAGCGCGTTCGGCCTGCTGATGGGCGGCATGGCCTATGCCGTGTCGCCGTCGCTGGCGGCATGGATGGCGCCGGTGGTGATCGGCATGGCGCTGGCGGTGCCGGTGGTGGCGATCAGCTCCTCGCGCGCCGCCGGCCTGTGGCTGCGCAAGCTGCGCATCCTCGCCATTCCCGAGGAGTCGCAGCCGCCGGCAGTGCTGCTGCGCGCCGCCCAACTGCGCCGCGAGGCCGCCGCACGCCGGGCCGAGGCCGAGGCGCAGGCCCAGGGCTGACGCCGGCATACTATCCGGCCTCATTCATCGGGAACCGACATGCTGGAGACAGTGGAACACGAAACCGGCGCCGCGCCGCGCTGGACCGTCCTGTGGCTGCACGGCCTGGGCGCCGACGGCAACGACTTCGCGCCGCTGGTGCCGGAACTGGTGCGGCCGCACTGGCCGGCGCTGCGCTTCGTGTTCCCGCACGCGCCGGTGCGGCCGGTGACGGTCAACAACGGCGTGCGCATGCGCGCCTGGTACGACATCGTCAGCATGGACTTCTCCAACCGCGCCGACAGTGCCGGCGTCGCCGAATCGGTGGCGCAGGTCGAGGAACTGATCGCGCGCGAGGACGCGCGCGGCGTGCCGGCCGAGCGCCTGCTGCTGGCCGGCTTTTCCCAGGGCGGCGCGATCACCCTGGCCGCCGGCCTGCGCCGCGAACGGCCGCTGGCCGGCCTGATCGGGCTGTCCACCTACCTGCCGGAACTGGAGAGCGTCGCCAACTGGCACGTCCCGGCGGCCCTGCGGCAACCGCTGTTCATGGCCCACGGCCAGGGCGATCCAGTGATCCCGCAGACCTACGCCGAGCGTACCGCGCAGACCCTGCAGGCGCTGGGCATGCCGGTGCAGTGGCGACGCTATCCGATGGCGCACCAGGTCTGCGCCGAGGAAATCGCCGACCTGGGCGACTGGATGGACGCCTGCCTCGCCGGCAGCTGATTGCAGCGGCCGCATGGCGGCATGGTGCGCTGCCGATGGCGGGCGCCGGGAACCAGGGCTAGTATCGGCCGCAGCGCACGCCAGTCGAGTGAGGGAGGTCTGGGTGAAGGTGCTGATCGCCGACGACGAACCCCTGGCGCGCGAACGCCTGCGCACGCTGCTGGCCGCGCATGCCGGCGTGGAAGTGGTGGCCGAAGCCGACAACGGCATGGACGCGCTGCACGCCTGCGCCGCGGCGCAGCCGGACCTGGTGCTGCTGGACATCGCCATGCCCGGCCTCGACGGCCTGGAGGCCGCGCGCCATCTGGCCACCTTCGAACCGCGCCCGGCCGTGGTGTTCTGTACCGCCTACGACGCGCATGCGCTGTCCGCGTTCGAGGCGGCGGCGATCGACTACCTGATGAAGCCGGTGCGCGCCGAGCGCCTGGCCGCGGCCCTGCAGCGCGCCCGTACCTTCATGGCCGGACGCGGCAACGGCGACGCCGCGGCGCCGGCCCCGCAGCGCCGCACCCACCTGTGCGCGCGCCTGCGCGGCAGCCTGCGGCTGATCCCGGTCGACGACATCCACTACCTGCAGGCCGAGGAAAAGTACGTGGTCGTGCACCACGCCCGCGGCGAGGACCTGATCGAGGAATCGCTGCGCGCGCTGGAGGAGGAGTTCGCCGAGCGCTTCGTGCGCATCCACCGCAACTGCCTGGTCGCGCGCCACGAACTGGTGGAGCTGCGCCGGCTCGGCGAGGGCCAGGTGCAGGCGGTGCTGCGCCATGGCAAGCAGCCGCTGGAGGTCAGCCGGCGCTGCGTGGCGCAGCTGCGCAAGGAGATCCACCAGCGCTGACGCCGCCCGGGCCGCCCGCGTGCAGCGGCGGACCGCGGCTTTCCGCGATAATGCGCGCATGAAGATCCTGCGCATCGCTACCCGCAAGAGTCCGCTCGCCCTGTGGCAGAGCGAGCATGTCGCCGCCTGCCTGCGCCGTGCGCACCCGCACCTGGACGTGGTGCTGGTGCCGATGAGCACCCGCGGCGACGAAGTCCTGGACCGCTCGCTGGCGGCGATCGGCGGCAAGGGCCTGTTCCTGAAGGAACTGGAGCTGGCGATGCTGCGCGGCGAGGCCGATTGCGCGGTGCATTCGCTCAAGGATGTGCCGATGGAGCTGGATCCGCCGTTCGTGCTGCCGGCGATCCTGCCGCGCGCCGATCCGGCCGATGCGCTGATCTCCAATCTCTACGCCTCGCTGGACGCGCTGCCGCTCGGCGCGCGCGTCGGCACCTCCTCGCTGCGGCGGCAGGCGCAGCTGCGCGCGCGGCGCCCGGACCTGGAACTGCTGGACCTGCGCGGCAACGTCAACACGCGCCTGGCCAAGCTCGACAACGGCGGCTACGACGGCATCGTGCTGGCCTGCGCCGGCCTGCAGCGGTTGGGCCTGGAGGGGCGCATCACCCAGCGCCTGCAGGCGCCGGACTGGCTGCCGGCGCCGGCGCAGGGCGCCATCGCAGTGGAATGCCGCGAGGACGCCAGTGCCGCGCTGGCATTGTTCGCCGCGCTGGACGACGCCCCGACCCGCACCTGCGTGGAGGCCGAGCGGGCGATGAACCGCGCCCTGCACGGCAGCTGCCACGTGCCGGTGGCGGCCTTCGCGCAATGGCGCGGCGAGGACCTGCTGTTGCAGGGCCTGGTCGGCGGCGTCGCCGACGGGCGCCTGGTGCGCGCCGACCTGCAGCGCAGTGCGCAGGATCCGCAGGCACTGGGCCAGGCCGTGGCCGAGGCCCTGCTGGGTGCCGGCGCTCGCGAACTGCTGGATGTCGACCTGCCGGCCTGAGGGCGTGCGCAGTGCCGCGCCAGCGACGGTTGGGGGTCACCTGTCATGCAGCCGCGACAAGCGAAGCCGAAAGCGGATTGACACCCTCCGTCGTCGGGACTGAAGTCCCTCCCACAGTGCAGATCCCGGCAGTGCCGGTTGCGCGCGTGGGGGAGCGGCTGCAGCCGCGATAGGCGTTACCGGGAAAGCCTGCCGCGGCTGACGCCGCTCCTGCAGGTGAGGTGCATTGGTCCCTGCGCGCCAACGCCATTGCGTGCCGTGCTGGCGGGGCGCGGCTGCAGCGGTTCCTGCGAGAAGCGAATCAACGGGTCAGCCCTGCGGCGTCGCGAGGCGACGCGCCGCCCTTCCCTAATCCCGACTCCCCACTCCCGACTCCCGACTCACTTGAACTTGTAGACCAGGTTCATCGTGGTCAAGGTATCGGTCTTCTTCTTGTCGTCGCTGACGTCGCTGTTGTAGCGCGCCTGCCAGCCGGCCTTCAGCGCCAGGCGCTCGTTCATGCTCACCGAGATGCCCAGGTCGTTCTGCGCGAAGGTGTTGTACGCGCCGGATTCGACCAGCAGGGTGTTGCCCAGTTCGGTGTTGCTGGTCAGGCCGTACTTGAAGTCGACCAGGCCGCGGCCGATCAGGCCGGTTTCGGTGCGGTCCTCGACCACGTCGTGGGCACGGCGCACGCCGGGACCGATCTGTACGTCGATGCTGCGGCGGTCGCCGTCCATGATCCGGGTGCCGTAGCCGATGCCGATCGTCGCCAGGCGGTCGTAGGTGGCGAAGTCGTCGCGCTCGTAACGCAGCGAGGCGGTCAGCTGGCGGTGCTCGCCGAGCTGCAGCGCGCTGCCGGCGCTGCCGGTGTAGCGGTTGGAGGTGGTCTGGCGCTTGCGCGAGGTGGTGCCGTCCGGATTGGTGTCGGTGTACTCGGCGCTGGCGTGCAGGGCGAGCAGGTCCAGGCTGTGGATCCAGTCGCCGTCCACGTACTGGCCCTTGAGCCGGCCGTTGAGGCTTTCGTTGGTACTGTTCCCGTGCGAGGAGGCGAAGCCCAGTTCGCCCGATCCGCTCCACGGCGAACTGGCCGGGTCCGTGGCTGTCGGTGAGGTGGCGACGTCGGCGGCCCAGGCCGGGGACGTGCTCAGCAGCAACAAAGCGATGGCGGATACGAGGGTGGCACGGCGGGACATGGCTTCTCCGGGGATGAGGACGCAGCCTTCGGCTAACGAAATGGAAACGATTTCATCATACCGGATCCACATGACACCCTGGCCGGCCCCGGACGCCGGCTTCATCGGCGGTTCGGGCGCGCAGCCGGCTGCCGCGCCAGGCAGGCGTTTTCCGCCGTCGACTCAGACATAATCGGGGCCATGGACCGCTACGAACGCATCAACGCACTGCACCGCCTGCTCAAGTCCGCACGCTACCCGGTGACGGTGGCGCGGCTGCAGGACGAACTGGGCTGCTCCCGCGCCACCGTCTACCGCGATCTGGCCTTCCTGCGCGATGCGCTGATGGCGCCGGTGGAGGGCGACGGCGAGGCCGGCTTCCGCTACGAGTCCGGTGAGAGCGACCGGTTCGAGCTGCCCGGGCTGTGGCTGAGTTCGGAGGAACTGCACGCGCTGCTGGCCTCGCAGCAATTGCTGGCGCGCACCGGCGGCGGGGTGCTGTCCTCGGTGCTGGCGCCGCTGCAGCAGCGCATCGAGAGCCTGCTCGCCGCCCAGGCCGGGGCGACCCATTGGCCGGTGGAGCGGGTGCGGGTGATCCCGCACCGCGGCCGCAAGCTCGACGAAGCCAGTTTCCGCACCGTCGCCTCGGCGGTGCTGGAGCGCAAGCGCCTGTCCTTCGACTACCGCGCCCGCTCCACCGACGAATCGACCAAGCGCACGGTGTCGCCGCAGCGCATCACCCACTATCGCGACAACTGGTACCTGGACGCCTGGGACCATGGCCGCGACGCGGTGCGCAGCTTCGCGGTGGACCGCATCAACCACGCGCGCCTGCTCGACCAGCCGGCGCAGGACGTGGCCGACGCCGAACTGGATTCGCAGCTGGCGGCCAGCTACGGCATCTTCTCCGGCGCGCCCAAGGGCTGGGCCACCATCGTGTTCAGCCCCAAGGCCGCGCGCTGGGTCGCCGACGAGCACTGGCATTCCAAGCAGCAGGGCCGGTTCCTGGCCGATGGCCGCTACGAACTGAAGGTGCCCTACAGCGTCTCGCGCGAACTGCTGATGGACGTGCTGCACTATGGCTCGGATGCGGAGATCGTCGAGCCGCGCTCGCTGCGCGAGCAGGCCAAGGCGCTGCTGTCGCTGGCGCTGAGCAACTACAGCGACGACTGAGGCGTCGTCGTGCGCGCTGCGATAGCCCGCGTGGGAGCGGCTCCAGCCGCGACAGCGGCCTTACCGCCAATGCGTGTCGCAGCCTGGAGGTCGACGCCTACGCCGCATCCAGCGGCGCGCCGCCGCCGAGGATCACGCCGATGTTGCGCTCGATCCAGTCCACCAGCGCATGCACATGCGCCGCGGCTTCCTCGCCGAGCGGGGTCAGGTCGTACTCCACGTGCGGCGGCACCACCGGGTAGGCGGTGCGCTGCACCAGGCCGTCCGCTTCCAGCGCCTGCAGGGTCTGCGACAGCATCTTTTCGCTGACTCCTTCCAGGCTGCGGCGCAGATCGCCGAAGCGATGGGTGCCCTTGCGCAGGGCGACCAGCACCAGCACGCCCCAGCGGCTGGTGACGTGGCTGAGCACGGCCCGGGACGGGCAGTTCTGCGCGAATACCTGGCCGCGCAGCTGGGTCGCGTCCGCGCAGCCGCGCGGTGCTTCGTCGAGAGGTTCGGAGAGGACGCTGGCCAAGCGGTGCACCTGTCTGTGGGGGAGGGCGCCCCGATCATACGGGCCGCGCCGGGTGCTTCGCTGAGCGAAGGATGATCGTGGTGCCGGTGCAGACCATGCCCGGTGCGGCGGCGTGGCGGCGTTGGATGGTCGCAGTAAGGGGGCTGATGTGGCCCGAACGGCACACGGGCGCGCGGCGTGCGCCGGCCCAGCGCAATGCGGATCGGCTCGTCCGCGTCGCAGCCGGCTGCGACGGGAATTGCTTCAGGGCTTGTTCGGCACTTCGAAGCCGAGCTTGCCGACCTGGTCGCGGCGCTGCGCCACGCGCTTGAGCTTGTCGATGTTGACCCCGTACTGGTGGTCCAGCTTGTCGACCAGTTCGCGGTACTGCTTATGGCTCATGTTCGGCGAGCGCGCGAACACCCAGGCCAGATCGCGGCCGGGATAGTCGATCAGCGCCCAGGAATAGTCAGGCGCCACTTCCAGGATGCGGTACTTGGTGGGCACCATTCTGAAGAACCAGGTGGTCCAGCGGCGGTTGCCGGTGCCTTCCTTGACGGTGGCGCGCGAGTTGAGCTCCTTGACCGGCTCGTCGAAGCCGTTGCGGTACTCGTAGCGCACCGCGATCTTGCCGTCTTCCTTGAGGGTGTACTCGTCGCTGCTGGCGACGTGGCCGCGCTCGGCGAAGTACGGGATGTGGGCGATCACGTACCAGCGGCCCATGAAGCGCTGCAGGTCGATCGGCGGCTGCGCAGGCTCCTGCTCCGGGTCCGGCGCCTTGGCCCGGGCCGTCGTCAACGGGACGGCCATGCCCAGCAGCAGCACGGAAGCGAACAGGGAGAGCAGGCGCATAGGAGATTCCGGGGCGAAGGGCGAACGCCGGTGAAGTATGCGCGTGCGCCATGTCAATGGTGCGTCGCAGCCCCTGAGATGTCGCGGCGGCAACCTGCGCGCCTCGACTTCCAGGAGCTGCCGTCATGCCGATCGTTCCGTCCTCCCCGCGCACCCACGTCCCGCACCCGGGCCTGCGCCGCCTGCTGCGCCAGGCGATCCTGGCCGGGCTGGCCCTGGTCCTGGTATGGCCGGCCGCGCGCGGCCACAGCGAGTGGCTGGGCTGGCGGCCGCTGTGGTTGCTGGGCATGCCGCTGAGCGCCTGGTGGGCCTTGCACCGCTTCCCGCTGCCGCCGTTGCGGCGCCTGTGGGGACAGTGGCGGGCACGCCCGCGGGCGCAGGCGCGGCA
>NZ_AQOI01000058.1:0-9005 GCF_000364665.1 Xanthomonas sp. SHU 199 | reverse complement strand
GCCGGCCGCCGCCGCGCGCGCCGCGCCCGGCGCACAAGCGCAGCCTGGTCCGCGAGGGGATCGTGCGACTGCTGCAGGCGCCGTCGCTGGCGCTGGACCTGCCGCCGCCCTACCCGTTCGCCGGCCTGCGCCTGCCCGGCATCGAACTGATGATCGAACTGCTGCAGATCGTGCATGCGCGCCCGGAGATCACCACCGGCGCTCTGCTCGAACACTTCCACGAACGCGAGGAACTGGCCGCGCTGCAGAAGCTGGCGGTGCAGGAGATCGCCGGCGAGACCGACAGCTGGCGCCAGGAACTGCACGACGTGGTCGTGCAGCTGGAAAAGCAGACGCTGCAGCAGCGCCTGGACGAACTGCAGGCCAAGCAGCGCGCGCAGGGTTTGGACGAGACCGACAAGTACGAGCTGCGGGAACTGCTGAAGGCGCGTGCGGGGCTGCATTGAGTCTGGCGGCAGACGCACTCGCCGCCACCAGGCCTTGCGTTGCATTCCATGGGCTATCGCCACCGCGACACGATTGGCCATTCTAGGCAATCGTGTCGCGGCAGCGTTCGCGCCGAGCTTGCGCTATTCAGGACTGCGCCAGGGCAGATGCACCGCTTTTCGCTTGAAGCCGCAAAAGCAGCGCATACAGTTCCGCGTCCTCGTCCATTTCCAATGTCAGCAGCTCCTGCGGCGGCGGCAATACCGGTTTGATGTGGGGCGCAATCAGCGAGGCGTAGGCTTTGGTGTGCTGGTTTTTCGCCTCGATCATGAATCCCAAGGCGGTAGTCGGGACAGCGCCCGGTGTGCCGAGAAGTTCTTGATTGGGGATTTGCTTGTAGCTGATCTTGGACAATTCCGCATTCGCTATCGCTTTTTTGACTTCTTCATCGATCAGCGGTATCGGCTTGTTCCCGTAAAGCGTGCTTATCTGCGCGAGCATCCCGGTATCCCAGGCATGCGGCACCACGTCGTAGGAGTTCCAGACATCGCGATTCCATACCCGATAGCCATCGCCGGTCGTCGGCGGCAACGTCGTATTGAAAAGCTCGGCGAAGGCGGCATTGCCTGGCGTGGCACCGGCGGTTGGGTAGCAATAAACCGCCTTGCTTCCGTCCAGCCAGTGGTTGCTCTTGAGCCAGGTCGCCACGGTCGGCGACAGCGCACCACCCAGGCTATGGCCGGCGAAGATCACGGTCGCGCCGCTGCTCGCGACGTTTTTCAGGAACGTCGCCAACGTATCGCCTTGGGATTCCACAGATGAAGGACTCGCCATGTTCAGCAAACGCCAGACGCCCAGCGCGGTACCCAGCGAAATGACGGCATTGGTCTCGGTCGGCGACGAAAGTGGAACCGGCTCGGTGTGTGCGGTGGGATCGTAGTTCGAGAAGTCCACCACCTGGTTGACCCCGAAATCTTCCATGTACCAGTCGTAATGCGAGATCGGATTGGTGGCGGCAATCGCTACGACATAGACGTCTCCGGCAAGACTGCCCAAGTTGCTCGACTTGGCCACGTACATGGCATTGTCCGAGACCTTCGAACCATCCGCTTGCCAGACCTGCGGCCCCCACACCAGCTCCCAATTGCCGATTGTCTGCTGTGCTACCGGAGACGCCAGCGTCGCCAGGATGGTCTTTTGATAGTCCTTCTGTAGCTGTTCCGCTGAGCCGAATCTGAAGCTGACCCAATTGGCCAAGCTCGAAAGCGCAAACACGGTCTGGTACTGATCGTATTGCATGTGCGTGCTCCTGATCCCTGGAGAAGCGGGAGGCGACGGTGCACGCGTGGCGCGCCATCGTGCCCGACGCGCTCCCCCACTCGGACGGGCAAAGGCAATCTAGCAATCCACCGATGCGCGCATCCGCCGGAAACGGCCGACACCGCAACATGTCTGCGAGTTGTCTACGCAGCGCGTCCGGATTCGCGTGCGGGCGCCATGCTTTCTAAAATGCGCGACTCCCCCGCTCGATTTTTCCCCATGCTCAAGTCCTGGCTCGCGCGCCTGCGCATCGAACCCTTCACCCTGGCGCTGCTGTGCACGGTGCTGCTGGCCTCGCTGCTGCCGGTGCAGGGGCGCGCGGCGTCGGTGATGGACGTGGTCACCGATCTGGCGATCGCCGCGCTGTTCTTCCTGCATGGCGCACGGCTGTCGCGCGAGGCCATCGTCGCCGGCGCATTGCACTGGCGCCTGCACCTGACCATCTTCGCCGCCACCTTCATCCTGTTCCCGCTGCTGGGCCTGCTGTTCAAGCCGCTGTCGCACTGGCTGCTGACCCCGGATCTGTACATCGGCGTGCTGTTCCTGTGCACGCTGCCGTCCACGGTGCAGTCGTCGATCGCCTTCACCTCGATGGCCGGCGGCAATGTGCCGGCCGCGGTGTGCAGCGCCTCGCTGTCGAGCCTGCTCGGGGTGTTCCTGACGCCGCTGCTGATGGGCGTGCTGACCGACGCGCAGAACGCCATGTCCAATCCGCTGGAGGCGATGGGCAAGATCATGCTGCAGCTGCTGGTGCCGTTCGTCGCCGGCCATCTGCTGCAGCGCTGGATCGGCGGCTGGGTCGAGCGCCACCGCGCGGTGCTGCGCTACACCGACCAGAGCACCATCCTGCTGGTGGTGTACACCGCGTTCAGCGCCGCGGTGGTCGAAGGCCTGTGGCGCAAGACGCCACTGCCGGCACTGCTCGGCGTCGCCGTGGTCGGCGCGGTGCTGCTGGCGCTGGCGATGGCGCTGATCACCTTCGGCGCACGGCGCCTGGGCTTTTCCCGCGAGGACGAGATTCCGATCGTGTTCTGCGGCTCGAAGAAGAGCCTGGCCACCGGCGTGCCGATGGCCAAGGTGCTGTTCGCCAGCGGCAGCCTCGGCGCGATCGTATTGCCGGTGATGATCTACCACCAGATCCAGCTGATCGTCTGCGCGGTGATCGCGCAACGCTACGCGCGCGCGGCGAAGGCAGAAGCGGCCGGCTAGCGGCGAACGGCAAGGGGCGGTCGCGGGCGCTGCAGGCACGCTGCGCCGACGCGGCCGCAAGCGCGTGTCATGCGCCGCGCAGCACCCGCACGGGCGGCATATGCAGATGCGCAGCCGGCATGTGCGATGACGGCGGCGGCTGCGTACAGTAGACGGCCGGCACGGCCGGCGCCGTGTCTCCCTCCCCACCCGGTGCCCCCATGAGCCGCATGTTCCGCCGTTCCGCGACGATCTCAGCCAGCCTGGCCGCGCTGCTGGCGCTGAGCGCCTGCCAGCAACCGCCCGCGCCTGCCGCACCCAAGGCCGCCCCAGCGGCACCTGCCGCCGACAGCGCCGGCATCGCCTGGCGCGAGGGCGACGTCGACGATGCCTTCGCCGAAGCGCGCGAGCACGACAAGCCGGTGCTGCTGTACTGGGGCGCGGCCTGGTGCCCGCCCTGCAATCGGCTCAAGGCCACGCTGTTCAAGGACCCGGCGTTCATCGCCCGCACTCGCGCCTTCGTCGCGGTGCACCTGGACGGCGATTCGGAAGGCGCGCAGGCCTGGGGCGAGCGCTTCGGCATCAAGGGCTATCCGACCATCATCGTGTTGCGCCCGGACCGCAGCGAGATCACCCGCCTGGCTGGCGACAGCGATACCGTGCGCCTGGCCGAGGCCCTGCGCGTGGCCGCGACCCGCACCACCACCTCGGCGCAGTTGCTGCAGCAAGCGCTGAAGGCGCCGGCCACGCTCAGCGCCGACGACTGGACCCTGCTCGGCGAATACGGCTGGGCGGTGGATGCGGCCCAACTGGTCAAGCCAGGTCAGGCGGCCGACGTGCTCACGCGCCTGGCCGCAGCCGCGCCGCAGCCAGCCTTGCAGCGCCGTTTCGCGTTGCTGGCGTTGGCCGCGCAGGATCCGGCCAGGGCTGCCAAGGTGGATGCCAAGCACCGCGCCGCCGACCGCGCACTGCTGCAGGCGGTGCTGGCCGACCCGGCCGAAGTGCGCGCCAACCGCAGCACGCTGACCTATGCGGCGCGCGAGCTGGTGCAGGCCGCGGCCAGCGACGCCGCCGAGCGCAACACGCTGTCCGCCGCGCTGACCCATGCGCTGGACCAGGTCTACGCCGACAGCAGCCTGCCGATCAGCGATCGCCTGGACACCGCCGCCGCGGACATCGCCTTGGCACGCCTGGCGCAAGGCCAGCCGGCCGATGCCGGCGACGGACCGCATCCGCCGCTGCCGCCGGCGGTGGTCGCCAAGGTGCAGCAGCGCGTGCAATGGGCCGAGCAGGCCGCCACGACCGACTACGAACGCCAGTCCACGATCAGCAGCGCCGCCGGCCTGCTGGACGAGGCCGGCGACAGCGCCGGTGCCGAACAACTGCTGCTGGCCGAGCTTCAGCGCAGCAAGACGCCGTATTACTACATGCCGGAACTGGCCGGCCTGGCCGAGGCGCGCGGCGACAAGCAGACGGCGCTGTTCTGGCTGAAGAAGGCCTACGAGAGCGCGCAAGGGCCGGCCACCCGCGTGCAGTGGGGCGTGCTCTATGTCGATGGACTGGTCCGGCTGCAGCCGGACAATGCGGCGGCGATCGAGGCGGCCGCCGGCCAGGTGATCGGGGAGTTGGCTGGTCAGCCCGACGGCTATCACCAGCGCACCCGGCAACGTTTCGACACCCTGGCCAAGACCCTGCAGGCCTGGAGCAAGGGCCACGACGGCAGCGCGGTGCTGGCGCGGCTGCAGCACAAGATGCAGCAAAGCTGCGGCAGCCAGGCAGGCGACACCTGCCAGCATTGGTTGGGGTGAGGGCGCAAGGCGCGCCACCGGCCGCATCACGCTTCCACGCGAGCAAGACCGCTGCACCGGCGCCGTCGCAGTCCCGGCATCGGCACTGCGACGTTGCAACGCGGCGCGCAGGCGGTCGCAACCGCCTTGCGTTGGCGGCGCGCGAAACGCGCGCGCCGCCGGCTCCGATCAGGCCGCCACGCGGACCGGCGCCACCTGCTGAGCGGCGCCCTGGCTGCCGGGGCGTCGGCCGCTGCTGGTATGCGCATTCAGGCCTTGCGCCTGCCCTTCCAGCGCGCGCGCGGCTTCGGCCATCTTTTCCACCAGCGCCGCGTTCTGCTGCGTGGCGGTATCCATCTGCACCACGATCTGGTTGACCTGGCCGATGCCGGCGCTCTGCTCGCGGCTGGCGCCGGCGATGTCGGTCATGATGCGCTGCACTTCGCGCACCGAGCCGAGCAGTTCTTCCATGGTGGCGCCGGCGCGTGCGACCAGCGCCGAGCCGCGATCGACCTGCTCGCTGGAGCCGGCGATCAGGCCGCGCACTTCCTTGGCCGCATCGGCGCAGCGCTGGGCCAGGCTGCGCACTTCGGTGGCGACCACGGCGAAGCCGCGGCCCTGCTCGCCGGCGCGCGCCGCTTCCACCGCCGCGTTCAAGGCGAGGATATTGGTCTGGAAGGCGATGCCGTCGATCACGCTGATGATGTCGGCGATCTTGCGCGACGCGCTCTCGATGCCGGCCATGGTCTGGACCACGTCGCGCACCACGTCGCCGCCGCGCTGGGCGACGTCGCTGGCGCCGTCCACCAGGCGGTTGGCGTGGCCGACGTGCTCGACATTGCGCTGCACGGTGCCGGTGATCTCTTCCATCGAGCTGGCCGCCTCTTCCAGCGCCGCGGCCTGCTGCTCGGTGCGCCGGGCCAGGTCGCTGTTGTCGTCGACCATCTCCGCCGCTGCCGTCTGCAGGGTGTGCGCTGCTTCGCCGAGCTGGCGCGCGGCATGGATGTCCAGCAACGCGCCGACCGCGCGCAGCGGGGTGCCGTCGGCGGCGCGCTTGGTCAGGCCACGCGCGCGGAACCAGCGGTACTCGCCGTTCTTCAGCTGCAGGCGGTATTCGATGTCGAAGCCGGTGCGGCCGGTGCGGTCGTTGAGGTGCGCGGCGAACGCGTTGAGCGCGAGCTGCGCGTCTTCCGGATGCAGGCGCGAGGACCAGCTGTCGAGCACGTTGGGGAACTCGGCCTCGGAGGCGAAGCCCAGCAGCGAACGGAACTGCGCCGACCACCAGAACTCGTTGGACGGGTTGATCGGATCGCCGGCGACCACGCTCATGTCCCACAGGCCGTCGTTGAGCATGTCCGCGCCCAGCTCGAAGCGGGTCAGGACCACGTCCAGGAACGCCTCGCGCTCGCGCCGCTCGGTGATGTCGGTGAGCGCGCCGGCCACCCGCAGCGGTAAGCCCTGGGCGTCGCGCTGGGTGGTGCCGATCGCGCGGAACCAGCGGTACTGGCCGTTCTTCAGCTGCAGGCGGTAGTCCACGTCGTACGGGGTCTGGCCGCTGCGGTCGCCCAGGTGCTTGGCGAACGCGTCCAGCGTGGCCTGCTTGTCGTCCGGATGCAGGCGCGAGGCCCAGCTGTCGAGCACGTTGGGGAAGTCGAGCTCGGAGGAGAAGCCCAGCATCGCGCGGAACTGCGAGGACCACCAGAATTCGTTGGCAGGGTTGATCGGATCGCCGGCGATCACCCGCATTTCCCACAGGCCGTCGGTGGTCGCCTTGGTGACCAGGTCGAAACGGACGTGCATGTCGTCCAGATTGGTGAGGGCACTGTCGGCCTGCGCACGGGCGCGGTCACGGTCGGCCTCGGCCTCGCGCAGGCGCTCGGTCAGTGCCTGCAGCTTCGCCGCGTCTTGCTTGCTCTTGCCCCACATACATGTCTCCGCGGCTTTGCCGATTTTGGTCGTTCGTACGGTAACGACCACGACCGGCAACACTTGAGCGGGGGGCTGAACGCGCGGTTCAGGCGATCCAGTGATCGACCAGCAGGAACGCGAACAGCGCCATCAGGTACACGATGGAATAGCCGAACATGCGCATCGAGAACATCTCGTCCGGCGGGTCGAGCATGCGCCAGGCGTACCAGAGGAACACCGCGTCCAGCACCAGGGTGCCGCCGAGGTAGAACACCCCGCTCATGCCCACCGCCACCGGCAGCAGCGTCACCACCACCAGCAGCACCGTGTACACCAGGATCTGCCGGCGGGTATGCGCCACGCCATGGGTGACCGGCAGCATCGGGATCGAGGCCTTGGCGTAGTCGGCGCGGCGGAAGATCGCCAATGCCCAGAAGTGCGGCGGCGTCCACACGAAGATGATCAGCACCAGCAGCGAGGCATAGGCCCAGTCCCACTGGCCCTGCATGCCGGTGATCGCGGCCCAGCCCAGCAGCGGCGGCGCCGCGCCGGCCAGGCCGCCGATGACGATGTTCTGCGGCGTGGTGCGCTTGAGGAACACCGTGTAGATCACCGCATAGCCGATCAGCGAGGCGAAGGTCAGCACCGCGGTGATCCAGTTGACCCACACCACCAGCACGGTCATCGACAGCGCGGTCAGCAGGGTGGCGAACAGCAACACCTGCCACGGCAGCACCTTGCCCACCACCAGCGGACGCCAGGAGGTGCGCGCCATCTGCGCATCGATGCGCGCGTCCAGCAACTGGTTGATCGCCGCCGCCGCCGAGGCCGCCAGCCAGATGCCGAAGAAGCCGAGCAGGCCGGTGCGCACCTGCGCCCAGGTCGGCAGCCCCGGGATCGCCAGGCACATGCCGACAAGGGCGGTGAACACGATCAGCGCCACGACTTTGGGCTTGGTCAGGTCCCAGTAGTCGCGCCAGTGGACGCGGTGCGCGCTCATTGCGGCGCCCGCAAGCGCGCCAGCAACGACACCAGCACGAACAGCAGCGCCACCGCGCCGGCGTTGTGCAGCACCGCCACCGGCAGGGGCAGCGCCAGCTTGACGTTGAGGATGCCCAGGCACACCTGCGCGACCAGCAGCAGCGCCAGCGCCACGGCCCAGCCGCGCATGCCCGGCGTGCGGCTCAGGCGCCAGCTCAGCCACAGCAGGTAGGCCGCCACCGCCATCGCCATCATCCGGTGCGCCATCTGGATCGCGATGCGCGCCGCGCCGTCGAGCACGCCGCCTTCGTAGTCCACGCCGATGCCGCGCCACAGGGTGAAACCCTCGCGGAAATCGTGCGGCGGCCACCACTGGCTGACGCAGCGCGGAAAGTTGTCGGCCGACCAACTGCCGCCGCCGCAGGCCAGTGCCGCGTAGTTGGCGCTGACCCAGCCGCCCAGCGCGATCTGCAGCACCAGCACCGCCACGCCCAGGCGCAGCAGCCACTTCAGCCGCGGCGCATCGGCCAGGGTGATCGGCAGGTGGGTGGCGCGCCAGGCCATCCACACCAGCAGCGAGAACATCAGCAAGCCGCCCAGCAGATGTCCCATCACCACGATCGGCTTGAGCAGCAGGGTCACCGTCCACATGCCCAGCAAGGCCTGGAAGATCACCACCGACAGGGTCAGTACCGCGGCACGGGCCAGGTCGTCGTTGGACCAGCGCAGCGCCGCCAGCAGCAGGATCGCCTCGCCGCCCACCGCCACCAGCATCGCCAGCCCCGGCCAGCCGGACATGTACAGCGGGATCGACAGCGCCACCAGCGCCGCCGCCGTGACGATCTGGGCGATGCCGAGCCGGCGCCGCCGCGCCGCCAGCAGCGACAGCACCAGCACCTCCACGCCCAGCGCACCGGCCAGGAAGCGGTGGATCTGCTCGCGCCAGGCCTTGTGCGTCTCCAGCGGCCGGATCTTGCTGGCGGCATGGGTGTCGGCTTCGGCACTGGTCTGCGGCCAGGTGATGCGGCCGTAGCAGGTCGGCCAGTCCGGACAGCTCATGCCCGCATCGGACAGGCGCACGAACGAGCCGAACATGATGGTGCTGGCGGTGAACAGCGCCGCCAGCCAGGCCATGCGGTGGAAATGCCGGAACAGCGCCGGGCGCGCGAACAAGGTCATAGGGAGCGGCTCACAGGAGTTTCAGCAGTTTCGCCAGGTCCGCACGCAGCCCGGCCGGGTCGAACCCGGGGGCATAGCGCAGCACCACGAAACCGTTCGGATCGATGACATAGACCGGCACGCCGGCCGCATCGCGCACCCGCGGCAGCGCCGCCAGCAGCGCCGGATCCGCGCGCAGCGCCTGCACCTGCGGCAGGGCCTGGGCGGCGGCCGGCG
>NZ_AQOI01000057.1:0-1377 GCF_000364665.1 Xanthomonas sp. SHU 199 | reverse complement strand
GCCGGCCGCGGCAGCGGCCCCCGCCGCCAATGCCGGCCCCGCCAAGGCCGCGGGCGCGCGCGGCGAAGGCGGCTCGATCCGCGTCGACGCCGACAAGCTCGACCGCATGATCGACCTGGTCGGCGAGCTGATCATCGCGGTCGCCAGCACCGGCGCCAACGCGCAGCGCACCGGCGATGCGCAGTTGCTGGAGTCCACCTCGATCCTGGCCGGGCTGGTCGAGGAGGTGCGCGAAAGCGCGCTGCAGCTGCGCATGGTCAAGATCGGCGGCACCTTCAGCCGCTTCCACCGCGTGGTCCACGACGTCGCCCGCGAACTGGGCAAGGACATCGCGCTGGTGGTCAACGGCGAGGACACCGAACTGGACAAGTCGGTGGTGGAGAAGATCGCCGATCCGCTGACCCACCTGGTGCGCAACGCCATGGATCACGGCATCGAACCGGCCGAGGTGCGCCAGGCGCGCGGCAAGCCGGTGCGCGGCACGGTACGCCTCAACGCCTTCCACGATTCCGGCAGCATCGTCATCCAGATCAGCGACGACGGCGGCGGCCTCAACCGCGACCGGATCCTGGCCAAGGCGCTGGAACGCGGCCTGATCGAACCCGGCCGCCAGCTCTCCGACCGCGAGGTGTTCGCGCTGATCTTCGAGCCGGGCTTCTCCACCGCCGAGAAGGTCACCAACCTGTCCGGCCGCGGCGTCGGCATGGACGTGGTCAAGCGCAACATCGCCGCGCTGCGCGGCAGCGTCGACATCAGCAGCCAGCAGGACGTCGGCACCACCATCTCGGTGCGGCTGCCGCTGACCCTGGCAATCATCAACGGCTTCCAGGTCGGGGTCGGCAAGTCGGTGTTCGTGGTGCCGCTGGACGTGGTCGAGGAATGCGTGGAGTTCGCACCGAACTACCAGAGCGAGTACATCGACCTGCGCGGCAACGTGCTGCCCTACGTGCGCCTGCGCTCGCTGTTCGCCATCGCCGGCGCGCCGCCGGCGCGCGAGAGCATCGTGGTGATCCGCCAGGGCTCGCAGCGGTTCGGCCTGGTGGTCGACACCCTGCTGGGCGAGTGGCAGACCGTGATCAAGCCGCTCTCCAAGGTCTTCGCCCAGGTCAAGGGCATCAGCGGCTCCAGCATCCTCGGCAGCGGCGGGGTCGCCCTGATCCTGGACGTGCCGTCGCTCATCGGCCAGTTGCAACCCGGCACCGAATCGCTGGCGGCCTGAACCGTCGCATCGCCTGCCGTCATTCCTACGTCACGCCATCAACCAGGAATCGCCGTCATGTCCCAGAACCGGACGCCCCTTACCACCCTGCCGACGGCCGCGGTCGTCGCCGTCGCCCTGCCCGCCGCCGCGGCCGTCGCGGCGCTGGCGCTGCCGCT
>NZ_AQOI01000056.1:0-10430 GCF_000364665.1 Xanthomonas sp. SHU 199 | reverse complement strand
ACCGCCGCCCCCGGCGGGACCCCGGCAGCGGCCAACACGCGCTGACTGCGGCGTCACCGCGCGCGCGGGCGATGACCGCGCCGCACCGGCCCGGCGGGACCGCACACGGCGCGGCGCTTACAATGGCCACCACTTCGCCAACGAGACCGCCGTGTCCAAGCAATCCAAAGCCAAGCGCGACAAGCGCAAGAAGCAGCAGTCGCCGCGTCCCTTCGCCCGCCTGGGCCGCGAGCAGCCCATCGCCAACCACGCCGTGCTGCAGAACGAGAGCGGCCGCGTGCTGGCCGCGATCGGCCTGCAGGGTCGCCAGTGGTTGCTGTCGGTCGGTGGCCAGACCATGGGCAATGCCGACAATCCGGTGCCGATGCTGGCGATGCTCAAGCACCTGGCCAACCTGCAGGAGCAGGAAGGCAACACCATCACCCTGGACTACTCCGCGCAGTTGCAGCAGATGATCGACGCGCTGGCGGTCGAGGCCGGCCAGACCCCGACCGAGTACCTGGACGCGCTGGTTGCCGAGTTCGCCGCGGGCGATGGCGCGGCAGAGGATGCGGACGAGGACGGGGCCGACGCCGAGAAGACGACGAACGATACCGACCCGGTGGAGGCCGACGGCAGCGCGGCGACCGACGCCGACGGCACGCACAAGCCGGCCTGACCTGGCGCGTGGCGGTCTACATCGACGATGCGGTGCATCCCTGGCGCGGCCAGCGCTGGGGCCACCTGCTCGCCGACACGCTGGACGAACTGCACGCCATGGCGGCGCGGCTGGGCATTCCCCGCCGCGCCTTCCAGAACAAGCTCAGCGGCGCGCACTACGACGTGCCCGCCGCCCTGCGCGACGACGCGATCCGCCTGGGCGCGGTGCCGGTCTCGCGACACAGCGACCGCGAGCTGCTGAAAGCATTGATCCGCAATGCACGCGCGCAGGCGCGCGGCGAGGCGCGGTGAACGGTGGCGCCACGTCCGCCTAGAACGGATCGCTACCCGGGCGCAGTTCGATGTCCAGCAGCGCCGCCAAGCGCCGCATGTCCTCGTCGTCGCGGCTGAGCGCCATCCACCCGGCGTACGCATCGCCCTCGGTGTCCCAGCACCAGAGGGTGTAGCCGTGTTCGCGCAGGCGGTCGTAGGCGACGTTCAGCAGCGCCGGCACGTCATGGCTGTCGAGGAAGTCCTCGTCGTCCACGTCGCCGCCCCAATCGATGCGCAGGTTCCAGCGCGTCGCCAGTTCGTCGATCGCGCCGATCAGCGACTCGGTGTCCTTCCAGTCCACGTAGAAGCCGGCACTCCAGTCGATGGCATCCTTCAGCGTCCACAACCAGCCGTCGTCCTCTTCGCCCTCGTGCTCGGCGCGCGCTTCGCGGAACGCGTTGAACTGACGCAGCGCACTTTCCTCGTCGCCGGGATTGATCAGCAGCAGCAGGTTCCAGATCAGCCCTTGCTGGGTGTCCGGATCGTCGTCGAGCTCGTCGTGCAGATCGTCGGGATCGTCGTAATCGGTGCTGTTGTCGGGCATGGCGTGAGCCGGCGGATGGAAGGGAAGGTGCAAGTGTGCCGTGCCCGCCGCGGCGACGGAAGCGCACGGAACTCGGCAACGGCGCCGCAGGCGTTTATCCTTCGCAGCCCGGAAGACGGCGCTGTCCGCCGCCACGCGAAGCCACCACGATGTCCGACACGCCCCCCGACCGCCTGGCGGTCAGTCCGCAGAGCCCCTTCCACGATGCCGAGACGCTGTCGCGCGGCGTCGGCATCCGCTTCAACGGCGTGGAGCGCGACAACGTCGAGGAGTACTCGATCAGCGAAGGCTGGATCCGCGTCCAGGTCGGCAAGGCGCGCGACCGCCGCGGCAACCCGATGACCATGAAGGTCAAGGGCACGGTCGAAGCCTTCTGGCTCGACGCCAAGTAGGCGCGACCGCCGGCAGGCGCCGCGCCTGCCGGCATGCTGCGGCCCCGGCGCCGCACCTCAGGGCTTGAGCCGATAGCCGCTGCGGAAGATCGCCCATACCACGCCCAGGCACAGCGCCAGGAACGCCAGGGTCATGCCCAGGCTGACCGCGATGTGCACGTCGGCCTTGCCGTAGAACGCCCAGCGGAAGCCGCTGACCAGGTACACCACCGGGTTGAACAGGCTGATCTTCTGCCACAGCGGCGGCAGCATGTTGATCGAGTAGAAGCTGCCGCCGAGGAAGGTCAGCGGCGTGATCACCATCAGCGGGATCACCTGCAGCTTCTCGAAGCCGTCGGCCCACACGCCGATGATGAAGCCGAACAGGCTGAAGGTCAGCGCGGTCAGCACCAGGAAGCCGAACATCCACAGCGGATGCGCGATCTCGTACGGCACGAAGGCGCGTGCGGTGAGCAGGATCAGCAGGCCCAGCAGCACCGACTTGCTGGCCGCCGCGCCGACATAGCCGATCACCACCTCCCACCACGCCACCGGCGCCGACAGCACCTCGTAGATGGTGCCGGCCCAGCGCGGCATGTAGATGCCGAAGGAGGCGTTGGAGATGCTTTCGCTGAGCAGCGACAGCATCACCAGCCCGGGGATGATGTAGGCGCCGTAGCTGATGCCGTCGATGGCGCCCATGCGCGAACCGATCGCCGCGCCGAACACCACGAAGTACAGCGAGGTCGACAGCACCGGCGAGGCGATGGACTGGGTCAGCGTGCGGAAGGTGCGCGCCATCTCGAAGCGGTAGATCGCGGCGATCGCGTGCAGGTTCATGCGCGCACCTCCGCCGCGGCCGACGCCGGCCGCACCAGGTTGACGAAGATCTCCTCCAGCGAACTCTCGCTGGACTGCAGATCCTTGATCTCCACGCCCTGCGCCTCCAGTTGCCGCAGCAGCGGGCCGATGCCGGTCTGCGCGGCCTGCGCGTCGTAGGTGTAGGTCAGTGTCGTGCCGTCGGCGGACAGCTCCAATGGCTGCGCCTCCAGCGCCGGCGGCAACGCGTGCAGCGGTGCCTGCAGGGTCAGCGCCAGTTGCTTCTTGCCGAGCTTGCGCATCAGCGTGCGCTTGTCCTCCACCAGCACCAGTTCGCCGCGATTGACCACGCCCACGCGGTCGGCCATGTCCTCGGCTTCCTCGATGTAGTGCGTGGTCAGGATGATGGTGGTGCCCTGCTCGCGCAGGCGCCGCACCATCTGCCACATGTCGTGGCGCAGCTCCACGTCGACTCCGGCGGTGGGTTCGTCCAGGAACAGGATGGACGGCTCGTGCGCCAGCGCCTTGGCGATCAGCACGCGCCGCTTCATGCCGCCGGACAGGGTGGAGATGCGGCTGCCGCGCTTGTCCCACAGCGACAGCTCGCGCAGCACCCGCTCCAGATGGGCGTCGTCGCGCGGCTTGCCGAACAGGCCGCGGCTGAAGCGCACCGTCGCCCACACCGTCTCGAACGCATCGGTGGCCAGTTCCTGCGGCACCAGGCCGATCTTGCCGCGCGCGGCGCGGTAGTCGCGCACGATGTCGTGGCCATCGGCCAGCACCCGGCCGCTGCTGGGATTGACCAGCCCGCAGATGATGCTGATCAGCGTGGTCTTGCCGGCACCGTTGGGGCCGAGCAGGGCGAAGATCTCGCCGCGATGGATCTCCAGGTCGATGCCCTTGAGCGCCTGGAAACCCCCGGCGTAGGTCTTGGTCAGGTGTTGTACGGAAATGATCGGCGACACGGGAACTCCCTGGGCGCGCGGCGGCTGCGGAAACGGCCCCCAGGGTAGAAGCCGGCTCGTGATGGATAAATCCCGATCCGGCGGAAGCACTCTCCCGGATGCGGGACAGTGCGTCGGCCAGTGCCTGCACACGCAGGGCAACGTGACCGTCTTGGCCGTGGCGACGCCTGGTTAGCTTTGTCCGGTGTCGACGTCGACGACGGCCGGTCGCGCTGCGCGCGGCCACGGCCACACGCGCCAGCCGAAGTTGACCCCGGCCGCCGCCAGCAGGATCAGCAGCGCCCCGAGTACCTGCGTCCACGCCAGCGACTGCCCGAAGGCGATGCGATCGACCGCGATCGCCACCACCGGATAGATGAACGACAGCGCGCCGATCATCGCGGTGGGCAGTTTCTGGATGGCGCCGTACAGCAGCACGTACATCACCCCGGTATTGACCACGCCGAGCACGACCAGATCCAGCCACTGGCCGGGACGGGCAGGCAAGGCATCGAAATGCACGAACGGTGCCAGCAACACGATGCCGATGCCCAGTTGCAGCAGCGCGAGCAGATGCGGCGGCGTGCCTTTCAGGTGCTTGGTGACGATCGACGACACCGCGTACAGAAACGCCGCGCCGAGCGCCAGGGCGACGCCCTGCAGGTACTCGCCCGGCACCGCGAGCACCGCAGGCGCGATGCGCACCACGCCCACCAGACCGACGAACGCCACCGCCAGCCACCCCACGGTCGAGGCACTGATGCGCTCGCGGAACACGAGCGCGCCGAGCCCGACCAGCATGAACGGCTGCGTGTTGTAGACGGCGGTGGCCATCGAAATCGACGCGCGGCCGTAGGCGGCGAACAGCAGCAGCCAGTTGCCCACGATCGCGATCCCGCCGAGCAGCACCAGCGCCAGCATCCGCGGCGAGAACGCCTTGCGCCGCAACAGGCCCAGCGCCGCGCAGACGATGAGCAGCGTGGCCGCGCCGAACAGGCAGCGGAAGAACACCACGTTGAACGGCGACTGCCCCGACGACACCACCAGCCAGCCGATCGTGCCGGACATGAGCATGGCCACGACCATCTCGGCCGCACCACGGCGAATCTCGTTCGAGGCCATCCCGGTTCCCTTCAATGCTGCGAACAGCCGTCATTGTAGAAACCGCAATTCCGCCAGAACATGCTTAAAATTAGGCCAATTGCGGAATTCACCAAAAAAAGGAAGGTCACCATGCAAACCCGCCTTTCCCCTCCCGCCATCGCCCCACTCGACGCGATCGACCGCGCCATCCTGGCTGCATTGGCGCAAGACGCGCGCATGGCGACCAGCGAACTGGCCCGGCAGATCGGCCTGTCGGCCCCGGCGACCGCCGACCGCGTGCGCCGGCTGCAGCACCAGGGCGTGATCGCCGGATTCACGGTCGAGCTCGATCCGCGCGCGCTGGGCTACACCTTGCAGGCGATCGTGCGGGTCAAACCGCTGCCGGGGCAGTTGCACCTGGTGGAGGAACTGCTGCAGCGCATCCCGGAATTCGTCGAGTGCGACAAGGTGACCGGCGAGGACTGCTTCATCTGCCGGCTGTACCTGCGCAACATCGAGCACCTGGACAGCATCCTGGCAAAAGTCACCGATCGCGCCGAAACCAACTCCGCCATCGTGAAGTCGACCCCGGTGCCGCGACGGCTGCCGCCGCTGGCCGAGGACGCCTAGCGCGATGCGCTAGCCACGCGGCTTGCAACAGACCACACAGCGCCAGGGGCGTAGGCCGGCGTGCGCCCCTGGCGGGCAGAAAGCGACGAGCAGTGAACCGGCGCGCGCCGAAAGTGGCATCGCGGCGAGCCCAAAACGACGCCAGGAAGCCGCTTTCACGAATCCCCATTCCCGACTCCCCATTCGCGGCCGTCGATCAACTCTTGCGCCGCGCCTCCAGCAGATCCAGGTTGCGGATCAGCCGCCGGGCGATCTCGTCGGAGATCTTGCGCTGGCGGGTCAGCTTGAACAGTTCCTGGCGTTCGGCCTGCAGGCCGGCGTGCCGCAGCTGGCGCAGCACCGCGTCCAGGCGCCGCGCCTCCTCCGGATCGCTCTCCATCGCCTCGCCATGGTCGAGATGGCGCTGGTACAGCGCGCTGACCCGGTTGGCGGCCTCGTTGTAGAGATCGGCGTGCTCGCTGTCCTGCACCAGCCGCTGGCGCAGCTTCTCCACCGCCGCCAGCGCCGCGCGCGAAGACTCGCGGCGGGCCAGGTCTTCCTCCAGGCGATCGGTCGGTTCTTCCGGCAACTCCAGGCCGCGCAGCAACCGCGGCAGACCGATGCTGGCGACCAGCAGCGAGGTGACGATCACCGCGCTGGCCAGGAAAATCGCCAGGTCGCGCGCGGGGAACGCGGCGCCGCCGGGCAGGGCCAGCGGCAGGGTCAGCACACCGGCCAGGGTGATCGCGCCGCGCACGCCGGCCAGCGAGGTCGCCACCACGATCCGCCACGGCGGGCTCTGCCGGTCCTCGCCGCGACGGCGCGCCTTGAGCAGGGTCCAGCGCAGCGACAGCCACACCCACAGGAAGCGCAGCAACAGCAGGCCGACGTAGATCGCCAGCGCATAGGCGGGCAGCCACCACGGGTCCAGGTGGCCGGCTTCGTCCATGTTGTGCATGGCGCCCTGCACGATGCCCGGCAACTGCTCGCCGAGCAGCACGAACATGATGCCGTTGAGGGTGAACTGCACCATGTCCCACACCGCCGAGCGCTGCACGCGCATGCTGCCCGGGGCGCGGCCGCTCAGCTCCACGTAGCTCATGGCGATGCCGGCGGCGACCGCGGCGAGGATGCCCGAGGCGTTGATCGCCTCGGCCAGCAGGTAGGCGGCGAACGGCAGCAGCAGGTTGACCAGGATCGCCGCGCCCGGCTCCTCGCCGACCTGGCGCCAGACCCAGCGCTGCGCCAGGCTGGTGCCGACCACCACCGCGATGCCAGCGGCCACGCCGACCAGCGCCACCCACAGGAAGGTCAGCGAGGCGTCGGCCAGCGAGAACGTGCCGGTGATCGCCGCGGCCACCGCGAACTGGAAGCAGACCAGGCCGGAGGCGTCGTTGAGCAGCGACTCGCCTTCCAGGATGTGCATCAGCCGCTTGGGGATCGGCGCGCGCGCGGCGATCGAGGACACCGCGATGGGATCGGTCGGCGACACCACCGCGGCCAGCGCGAACGCCACCGCCAGCGGCATGGTCGGGATCATCCAGTGGATCAGGAAACCGGCGCCGATCACGGTGAACACCACCAGGCCCAGCGCCAGTTCCAGGATCACGCCCTTGTCGCGGAACAGGCCCTGCTTGGGGATGCGCCAGCCGTCCAGGAACAGCAGCGGCGGCAGGAACAGCAGGAAGAACAGCTCCGGCTCCAGCGCATAACCCTTCTTGAACACGCCGGCGATGATCGCGCCCAGGCCGATCTGCACCAGCGGCAACGGCAGCGAAAACGGCAGTACGCGCACCAGATAGCCGCTGGCCACCACGGCCAGCAACATCGCCAAGACCACTTCGATCGAATGCATGCTCGTCCGGACGGCGGCGCCACGCCGGCGGCGCCACCCATGAATGGGGGAGCCTGCAAGCAAAGCGCACCGCGGCGGCGATGTCCAGTGGTGCGCGCGGCGTCCAGGCTACTATCCGGCCACAGAGCCGGTGGCGGACACCGGCGCCTTTTCGCCGGAGACCGCATGCTCACCATCCAGGAACTCAACCGCTTCATCGACGAACACGCGGCGGAAGGCAGCATTCCGCGGATCTGGGACCTGATCGGCGACCACTTCGTGCAGGCCCAGGCCGTCCTGCCGGCCGAACACGCGATGGAGCGGCGCGAGCTGTCCTTCCACGACCATGTGCGGCTGCTGGGCTATCTGTGCCTGCTGCTGGAGGGCGTGCCGGGCGATCTGGTGGAGATCGGGGTGTGGAAGGGCAAGTCGCTGGTGCTGATGAACGAGGTCTGCGGCCGCGAGCGCCGGGTGATCGGCATGGATCCGTTCGCGCTGCCGAACCAGTTCGAGGAGTTCAATCACTATCGGCAGCAGTTGCTGCCCAATGCGCGCTTCATCCGTGGCTATTCCGAATTCTGCGCCGAGCATTTCTACGCCATGGAGCCGAAGGTGGCGCTGTTGCACATCGACGGTGGGCACACCGGGCGCAACGTGCTGCTGGATTTCCTGCTGTACGGACCGAGCGTGGTGTCCGGCGGGTTCGTGGTGTTCGACGACTACGGCGACTGGGAATACTCGCCGGAGGTCGGTCCCGCGGTGGACCTGCTGCGCGCCGCCGGCTACTTCGGCGACTTCCATGTGCTCGGCTGCGCCCACGGCTTCGAGAACAGCTACGTGCTGCAGCGCCGCTGAGCCGACGCGCCTTGGTCCTCCAGCGCGTGCCGGCAGCGCAAAGCGGCGTTCCGAGAACGCCATCGCCGGGATGATCCCGGCCAACCAACAAGACAAACATTTCCGACACACCGATCATCGATCCTGGACCCTGAGCCCGACAGCCACTCAGGGTGCGGACGTCGCGGCGCGTCCGAAGCTGCAGCCGCGCTCAACCATAACGGCATGGCAGATATCATGCCGCCAATTCATCCCTGAGGCGGCCACCCATGAAAAACACAACCGCCAAATGGCGAAACCATGAATATCTGGCGAGCATCATCGACAGCATCGATTCGATCGCGGCTGGACGGCCGATCATTCGCGACGCTGATCTTTCCGGCATCACCATTGGTCCATTCGCCATCCTGGAGCAGTTAAAAACCGCAAACCTCCTCGAATCGAGGATCAGCAACACCAATCTGTCTTACTCGAAAATATCCGGAAGTGCGAACGATAGTTTCTTCATGAATGTCAGCTTCGAAAGTGCAAACTTGAACGGAGCCCTTTTGTGCAGATCGATAATAAAAAACTGCAACTTTTCAAAAAGCAAGCTTGCGATCAACATGGATGATGCGATCTGCGAAAAAACCGATTTCGTCAAAGCCAGGTTTTCCGGTGGATCTTGCGGAATTGAGTACGGCGGCCGCCGGGTAAAATTCATGGACTGCGATTTTACCGGCGCTGTCTTTGACAGAGTCGAATTCAGAGCATCGACATTCATCAACTGCATCTTTGCCGATGCGAAATTCAAGAAATGCGACTTGCGTGGCGCCAGGTTTGAGGCTGGCGTTCTGCCACTGGCAGCCCAATTCGAGGATATGGACATCCCTTCTCAGTGTCGGTGATCTCATCGATGCAGGCCGACAATGACGCACTACCTGCACTCGGGTAGACCATTCGCCGCAGCGCTGCCCGGCCTTAGAGCTGCACCACCGTGCGACAGGGCACTCGCCTGAACCGCCCTGGATGCGAGCGGCGGTACGCGCCAACTCCTCTGTTCAGCATTATCTGGACGGCGTGATGCAACCGCGTCGGCGCAGGCCGCGTAAAGACAGGTGCACGGCCGACTGGCCGCGCATCCCTTTCAAGGAGCAAGCCCATGAAGATCCACTTGCTGTCCCTGGCCCTCGCCGGCCTCGTCTCCCTGCCCGCCATGGCCGCCCCCAGCCAGGCCGCGATGCACGACCACGCCGCGATGAGCGAAGCCAAGCCGAATCCGATGGTCGGCGGCGCGCCGATGTACGCCACCAAGGACATCATCGACAACGCGGTCAACTCCAAGGAGCACACCACCCTGGTCGCCGCGGTCAAGGCCGCCGGTCTGGTGGACACGTTGAAGGGCGCCGGCCCGTTCACCGTGTTCGCACCGACCAACGCCGCCTTCGCCGCGTTGCCGGCCGGCACGGTGGACACGTTGCTCAAGCCGGAGAACAAGGAAAAGCTGACCCAGGTGCTGACCTACCACGTGGTCCCCGGCAAGCTCGATGCGGCGGCGCTGCTGGCGCAGATCAAGGCCGGCGGCGGCAGCGCCAAGCTGACCACCGTGCAGGGCGAAACGCTGATCGCCAAGACTCGCGGCGGCAAGGTCACCCTCACCGACAGCAAGGGCAACACGGCGCACGTCACCACCGCCGACGTGATGCAGAGCAACGGCGTGATCCATGTGGTGGACAAGGTTTTGATGCCGTAAGCACATCGGGGGTGCATTGGCATCGCGGGGACGGCTGCGGCCGTCCCCGTTTTGCACGTCCACGCCTGCAACCGCGCCGCCGCGCCCAGATGGCGGCAACTGCAGCACGCACACGAGCGGTCAGTTGCCGGAATTCCCCGCGTGCGGCATGGGCACCTGCTCCGCCAACACGCGCAAGTCGTGCACGAAGCCTTGATAGGCGGCCTCGCCGGCCTCGCCGCCGCGCTGGCGCAGCACCCACGACGGATGCACGGTGGCCAGCGCGCGGGTGCCGTCGTCCAGCGCCTGCCATTGCCCGCGCTGGGACATCAGCTTGAAACCGCTCCCCAGCACCGCGCGCGCCGCGGTCGCGCCCAGGCACAGCACGATGCGCGGGCGCACCCGCGCCAGTTCGCCGGCCAGCCACATCCGGCAGGCCTCGACATGGGCACGCTCGGGATTGCGGTGCAACCGCGCCTTGCCGCGCTGCTCGAAGCGAAAGTGCTTGACCGCGTTGGTGACGTACATACCTGCACGTTCGACGCCCAGCTCCTGCAGCGCGCGATCGAACAGGCGCCCGGCCGGGCCGACGAAGGGGCGCCCGCTCAGGTCCTCCTCGTCGCCGGGCTGCTCGCCGACCACCATCACCGCGGCGTCCTGCGGACCTTCGCCGAACACGGTCTGGGTGGCCGGCTGCCACAGCGGACAG